>CALDUL010000023.1 GCA_937923575.1 uncultured Algimonas sp. | reverse complement strand
CAAGGTGCTGATCCCCGGTGTCGGAGCGGCACCCTATGCCATGCGCAAGATTGAGGAGGCGGGGCTTACCGACACTCTCAAATCGCTTACCCAACCCGTGCTCGGCATCTGTCTCGGCATGCAGTTGCTGTTTGAAACTCTGGAAGAAGGCGGAAAGACGGTCGAAGGGCTGGGCCTGATACCCGGTCATGTCGCCGCGCTGGACACGGGCGATCTGCCGTCGCCCCACATGGGCTGGAACACTTTGGGGCAGCTCGCGGACGACCCGCTGACGCGGGATCTGCGCGACGGCGATCACGCCTATTTCGTTCATAGCTACGCCGTGCCGGTCGGCGATCACACTCTGGCGCAGACGACCTATGGACAGGACTTTTCCGCCATGGTGCGACACGGCAATGTCCGCGGTTGCCAATTCCACCCGGAGCGCTCATCGCGCACCGGCGCATCCATTCTCCGGGCTTTTGCAACGCTATGATCTTTCCTGCCATCGATCTCATGGGCGGTCGCTGCGTGCGGCTGTTCAAGGGCCGTTTTGAAGAGCGGACAAATTACGACGAAGATCCGATCGACGTCGCGCAGACCTACGCGCATCAGGGTGCAGAGTGGTTGCATGTTGTCGATCTGGACGGCGCGAAATCCGGCGACTCCATGCAGGCGCAATTGATAGGCCGCATCGCGCAGGAGAGCGGTCTGCGTGTGCAGGCCGGTGGTGGTATTCGTGATCTCGGCTCGGTGAAACGTCTGCTCGACAGCGGCGTGGAGCGCGTCGTCATCGGCTCCATGGCCGTGACCAACCCCGTCATGATCCGCCGCTGGTTGCAGGAGTTGGGGCCGGAACGCATCTGCCTAGCCTTCGACGTGAACCTGTCGGAGAGCGGCATCGCCTACCCCGCGATCAAGGGCTGGACCGAAGCGACGACCGAGCCATTTTCCGAAGTGCTGGACGGATATGCGGGGTCCGGACTGAAGACGATACTGGTGACAGATATCGGACGCGACGGTGCAGAAGTAGGCGGGAATACAGACCTCTATAAGAAGATCTTGACCGACTATCCGACACTGCAGCTCATTACCTCTGGTGGTGTCGGTACGCTCGACCACGTGCGAGAGCTCAAGGCTCTGGAACCCTATGGCGTCATCATCGGGCGTGCGCTCTATGAGGGCAATTTCGACGTCGCGCAGGCGATCGCGTGCTAGCCCGCCGCATCATTCCCTGTCTCGACGTTCGCGATGGCCGCGTGGTCAAGGGCGTGCAGTTCCGCGATCATGTTGATGTCGGCGGTATTGTCGAACTGGCCGCGCGCTACCGCGACGAGGGCGCTGACGAGCTGGTCTTCTACGACATTACGGCGAGCGTGGACGACCGGCAGATCAGTCCCGAATGGATCAGACAGGTCAGCCGACAGCTCGACATCCCTTTCTGCGTCGCAGGCGGCATCGACAGCGTGGAAGCGGCGGGTGCGCGGCTGGCAGCGGGTGCGGACAAGATTAGCATCAACTCGCCCGCATTGACCCGCCCGGAGCTTATAGACGAGCTGGTCGCCGCGTTCGGCCAACAGTGCGTCGTCATTGGCATCGATACATTCGAGCAGGACGGCGCCTTCCGCGTCAAGAGCCACACCGGAGATCCGGGCAAGACGCGCGAGACGGGCCGCGCCACTTTGGACTGGGTGCGCGAAGCGACGTCACGCGGCGCAGGCGAAATCGTGCTGAACTGCATGAATCAGGACGGTGTTCGTAAGGGTTATGACATCGCGCAACTCCGCGCGGTGCGTGATATTTGCGCTGTCCCGCTCATCGCTAGCGGCGGCGCGGGCGCGGTGGACCATTTCGCGGATGTGTTTGAACAGGCTGACGTCGATGGTGCGCTGGCGGCCTCGGTCTTTCACAAGCAGGTCATCGCAATACCCGAGCTCAAGCGTGACCTGGCCGCACGCGGCATAGAGATGAGACTATGACCGTCCCGACTACAAAGATTGACTGGTCAAAGGGCGGAGGCCTAGTCCCCGCGATCGTGCAGGATGCCGACACGCTGCAAGTACTCATGCTCGGATATATGAGCGAGGCAGCGCTGGCCAAGACGCGAGACATCGGGCTGGTCACCTTCCATTCCCGTTCGCGCGACACGCTCTGGACGAAGGGCGAGACCAGCGGGAATACTCTGTCGCTCGTGAGCGTCGAAGTGGACTGCGATGCTGATACACTTCTCGTCATGGCGCGCCCATCCGGGCCGACTTGCCATGAGGGCACGGTGAGCTGTTTCGGCCGCCAAGGCCCGTCCGGCGTCGGTTTTATTGGCGCGCTCGACCGCGTGATCCAAGACCGAAAGGATGCCGACCCAAGCGAGAGCTACACAGCCAAGCTGCTCTCCGGCCCGCTTGTAAAGACCGCACAAAAGGTTGGCGAGGAAGGCGTGGAAACGGCTCTCGCCGCTGTTGCGGAGACAGATGCCGAGTTTGTCGGAGAAGCGGCGGACCTGATCTACCACCTGCTGGTGTTGCTTTCTGCCAAGAACGTGCCCTTGGTCGACGTGATTGCGAAGCTTCAGTCGCGGCACAAGTAGAGTCTTAGGCCTCCTTCAAAGCGCCTTCTGCGTTCCAAAGTCATCGTCCCCGGACAGGACCCGGGTCCCGGAGCGGCGCATTCCGACGGAGTGATTTTGGACGCACTAGGCTCCGGGGCAAGCCCGGAGACGAAGCAGACCCAACACCGCAGATCAGACGGGTTTTCAGCGCGCTTCCGCATGGCGAGCTTCGCCGATGGATATCTGCATCCTCGCTAGGTCGATGTTTTAGGAGGAACTAACACTCAGCTTTTATTGGATAGTTTCAAACTCATATCGCTATCAGTAAATCTAATCCCCACCCAAAATCTGTCCTATATCCCTTTGTTCGTACCTAAAGGGCAGCGGAGGCAGGACGGAGCGCTAGGCCGTCCCCTCGCCCATCGGGTCGGTGTTCATGGCAGATGATCGTGGGATAGCGCCCACGGCCGGACGCTCAGGACGTAAAGGCGAGGCGGTCACACGGGGTGGCCGGGAGAGAACTTCGCTTAAGCGCCCGTCAGGACATCGCCGCGGATCGTTATGCCAGTTCGACCCCACAAGGCCTGCTTTGGCCACAACAGCCATAGCCGTGACGAACGGCCCCTCGATCCGCGGACGCCTCCGCACATTTTTCCGTTTGCAGCGGCTGCACAATGACGCTTGCCCACAGATCGAAGGGCGGCGCGCGGACCGAGCCCTCCGATCAGGTCGGCGGGTAAAATGTGCGAGGGAGCACGGGTATCTTCGATCGCCCGGCTGCTGTCGGTCTGAGACTGATATGCTTAGAACTTGCGGCTTCCCGGTGAACTCCCTTGGACGCTCTGCGTCCGTCAGCTCGCAAGCTCGCTGCTTTCTGATATTTCGGTCGCCCGGACTGAAATATCAGAAAGCCTCAAAGCTCTTCTTCTCCCGCCTCACTGGCTGCCACTTCCCGTCGACCATGTGGATCCCGCATTCCGTCTTGCCCTTGCCGCGCCAACGGCCGGCGCGGGGGTCTTCGCCTTCGGAGACCCGAGTCGTGCATGGCTGGCAACCGATTGAGGGGTAGCCGAGTGCGAACATGGGGTGTGGCGGTAGGTCGTGGCGGCGGATGTAGTCGGTGACGTCTTTGGCGCTCCAGTAAGCGAGCGGGTTGACCTTCACCATCTCGTCGAGCTGCTCGTATATCGGCATCTCGGCACGTTCGGGCGTCTGGTAGCGCTTGCGGCCCGTGATCTGCGCACCGAAATGGCCGACGGCATCCTTCAGCGGATAGACCTTGCGCACGGCGCAGCATGCGTCGGGCTGTGTTTCGTGCAGTTCACCCGTGGGGTCGATATCGTGCAGCTGTTCAGGGTTGGGATGGACATTGATAAAGTTCGTCAGGCCGAGCTTGGCGATCAGCTGGTCGCGGTATGTCAGCGTCTGGCGGAAATGCTTTCCAGTATCGAGGAAGTAGATCGGCAAGTCAGGGCGGATGCGCGACATCATGTGAAGCAACACAGCACTGTCCGCGCCGAGCGAGCTGGCGAGGAAGATGTCGCCCTCATGCTGTTCGATCGCTTTGCGGAGCGCGGCTTCGGCGCTCAGCCCGAAAAAGGGTCGGTTGTCTTGTTTGCCTCCGCAGCAGTCAGGCGGGCATCGAAAATGGATGTGGCCGGGCCAGCCTTGACGGCGTAGCCGCGCTGATAGGTGACGTCGAAAGCGTCGAGCGCGGACTGCCAGGCGTCGCTCGTGTGCCGTTCACGCTCGCCGCGCTCCACCCGCACCGCGTCGAAACCGCATTGCAGGGCAAAGGCGAACTGGTCGGGGATGAGTTGGCCGTTCGCCACCAGCAGTCCCTCATAGCCGTGGCGATGGCGCAGCAGCCGCGCGAGGCTGAATCCGCGACCGTCTGTAAACGCCGGAAAATCCACGAAGATCGACTTCACCCGCGGCAGGGCGTCAAGATAGTCGGACAAGTCAGCATCGTTTGGCAGATGCAGGGCATCGATGTCCTGGTTGACTGCGGCGTCAAATGGGACGGGCTCGACGTCGTTTGGCTCCACTCCGGTGGAGCGGATCAGATCAAGCGTCGGCATAGAGCGCCTCCTTGAAGGTCTTGGCGCCCAGGCGCTGATAGGTGTCGAGGAAGCGCTCACCACCCTCGCGGACGTCCATATAGCGGTCGACGATACGTTCGATGCCGTCGATGAGCTCGGCCTCCGACAGGCCCTTGCCCGTGCGGTCGCCGACGCGGGCTGTCTGCGTCGCGTCACCGCCCAGCGTGACTTGGTAGAATTCCACGCCCGCTTTCTCGAGGCCGAGAATGCCGATGTGGCCGACATGGTGATGGCCGCAGGCATTGATGCAGCCGCTGATCTTGAT
>CALDUL010000022.1 GCA_937923575.1 uncultured Algimonas sp. | reverse complement strand
GGTCTTATAGGCGAAGTCGAACAGGCTCTCCACGCTCTCCCATTTCGACAGCTGAATGATGATGTTGGGATTGTCTGCGAACACCTCGACCCGCGTCGCGCCGACGCCGTCCTCGCCCTCCAGCGTCCAGACGAAGCCCGGCGAGCGGCGGGCAAGCGCATTGATGGCTTCCACCCGAGAGGTGAAGCTATCCATCTCCGGCGCGTCGATAGACGCATGTCGGATGGCAGCGATATTGACCTGGACGAGGTGCAAAGGCCTAGGCCTCGACCTCAAGCAGTACATCCGTCCAGAGCTCGCTCTCGTCCGGCTCCGGGCTTTCCACGGCGAAGTCTGCGGCCTCTTTCACGATGGCCTTGATCTCCTTATCCATCGCTTTGAGGTCGTCTTCGGTCGCCCATTTCTTCTTGAGCAGGAGCGTCTTGACGGCCTCGATGGGGTCAGATTCCTCGCGGGTCTTGGTCACTTCGTCGCGGGAGCGGTATTTGGCCGGGTCGGACATGGAGTGGCCGCGGTAGCGGTAGGTTTTCATCTCCAGGATCATCGGACCCTTGCCGGAGCGCGCATGGTCGATCGCCATCTTGGCGGCGTCGCGCACGGCGAGCACGTCCATGCCGTCCACGAGGTGGCCCTCGATCTCGAAGCTGATGCCGCGCTTATAGAGCTCCGTCTCGGCCGACGCGCGCTTCACGCTCGTGCCCATCGCATATTGATTGTTCTCGATGACGAAGACGACCGGAAGATCCCAGAGCTTGGCCATGTTGAAGGCCTCATAGACCTGGCCCTGGTTGGAGGCACCGTCACCGAAGAAAGCAAGGCTGACGGCCTTGTTCTCGGTATATTTGTTGGCGAATGCGAGCCCCGCTCCGATCGGCACCTGCGCGCCGACGATGCCGTGGCCGCCGTAGAATTTCTTGTCCGTGCTGAACATGTGCATGGAGCCGCCCTTGCCGCGGCTGTAGCCCGTAGCGCGGCCCGTCAGCTCGGCCATGACTCCCTTGGGCGTCATGTCGAGCGCGAGCATATGGCCATGATCGCGGTAGCCGGTAATCATCTGATCGCCGTCTTCCATCGCGGCCTTGCAGCCCGTCACGACCGCTTCCTGGCCGATATAGAGGTGACAGAAGCCCGCGATCTGACCCATGCCGTAAAGCTGCCCGGCCCGCTCCTCGAAGCGGCGGATCAGGAGCATCATTCGGTAATATTCTAGCAGTTCAGCCTTATCGACTTTTGGGACTGCCGTTTTCTTTTTGGTCGCCATGCGTGAGTGTTTAGCGATTCCGTTTCGTTCCGGCTAGGACGGATCGAGCCAAACTGTGATTTCACCGGGCTTTGAGACAAATAATTTGCGTCGCGCCTCGATATCAAGGGCATCCAGGTCGAGCGAGCGGGCCGAAAGGCGGTCAACCTCGCCTTGGAGATGCGCGCGTTGTGTCTCCAGACGGTCGAGTTTGGCCGAGAGCACCACGGCGCGGTCCTCATGCTCCATCCAGCGCACGAGACCCTGCGAACCCGACAGGGCGTGAAAGCCGACATAGGCATAAAGCGCGAGCAGGCCGAACGCCGGGGCGCGGCGACGCAGATGCAGCGCAGGCAGCTTCGGTATGGCGGGAATACGCATCCCCGCACCGATGGCGATGGATGGTTAGCGCCGCGTAAAGATCACGGCGCGAGACCGGGTTTAGGCGCGCAAAACGCTCCGACCCGCATAGACGGCCATTTCGCCCAGCTTCTCCTCAATGCGCAGCAGCTGATTGTACTTCGCCAGCCGGTCGGAGCGCGCGAGCGAACCCGTCTTGATCTGCCCGCAATTGGTCGCAACGGAGAGGTCAGCAATGGTGTGGTCGGCTGTTTCGCCAGAGCGGTGGCTCATCACGGCGGTAAAGCCCGCGCGGTGCGCCATGTCGACAGCGTCGAGCGTCTCGGACAGCGTACCGATCTGGTTGACCTTCACGAGAATGGAGTTGGCGGCCTTGCGCTCGATACCTGTCTTCAGGCGCTCGGAATTTGTGACGAAGAGATCATCGCCGACCAGCTGGCAACGGTCGCCGATACGGGCATTGAGCGCGACCCAGCCGTCCCAATCGTCCTCGTCCATGCCGTCTTCAATCGAGATGATCGGGTAGTTGTCCACCAGGTCTTCGAGATAGTCGACGAACTGTTCGGACGTCAGAGACTTGCCCTCGCCTTTCAGCTCATATTTGCCGTTTTCGTAGAACTCGGTCGAGGCGACATCCATGGCGAGGAAGACGTCCTTGCCCGGAGTGTAACCCGCCGCTTCGATAGCGGACATGATGTAGTCGAGCGCGTGGCGGGAGCCGTCGAGATTCGGCGCGAAACCGCCCTCGTCCCCGACATTGGTATTGTGACCGTCGCCCTTGAGCTTCTTTTTCAATGCGTGAAAGATTTCCGCGCCGCAGCGCAGCGCCTCAGAGAAGCTCTCCGCGCCGACGGGCATAACCATGAACTCCTGCACGTCGATCGGGTTGTCCGCATGCTCGCCGCCATTGATGATGTTCATCATCGGCACGGGCAGGACGTGGGCGTTGGCGCCTCCGATGGAACGGTAGAGCGGGACTTGCGTGCTGTCCGCAACCGCCTTGGCCAGAGCGAGGCTGACGCCCAGCGTGGCATTGGCGCCGAGCCGCGCCTTGTTCGGTGTGCCGTCGAGCTCGCGCAGGATGGCGTCGATACCGCGCTGATTTTCCGCGTCGAGGCCTTCGATAGTGTCTGCGATCTCGCCGTTCACATTGGCGACGGCGGTGCGAACGCCCTTGCCGAGATAACGGGATTTGTCGCCATCGCGCAGCTCGACCGCTTCGTGCTTACCGGTCGACGCGCCGGAGGGCACGGCAGCACGGCCGAAGCCGCCATCTGACAGAGTGATCTCCACTTCCAGCGTGGGATTGCCGCGGCTGTCCAGAATTTCGCGGGCGTGGACGGTCTCTATAGTGATCATGCGCGCGGCACTAGCGCCGTGCATGAAACTGTCAATGTTTCAGACGCTGTGCAACCTCGATGCGACGCTTGCACAAATGATAAAGAATTAAACCAATTCAAATATTATCGGAACTCTCGGGTCGTCGCAGCCGTAGGTCTGTCGCTGGATAAGAACAAAAACGTGCGGCGCAAACACTCTCCACGGACTGGATAATATAATGAAAAACACGACTCGCCTGCTCGCGGCAGGGACCGCACTCGCATGCCTATTCGCATCTACCGCTGCTTTCGCCGACGAAACAGCTCCGTGCAATACAGGCACCCTTGGCAACGAACTTGAATGCGGCGTGGACAGCAGCGCCACAGGCGCCGACGCAACTGCCGTCGGCACAGAAGCGACAGCAGACGGTCCATCCACAACGGCGATCGGCGGCGAAAGCGTTGCGCGCGGCGCTGGCGCAACAGCGATTGGCTGGCGTTCGGAAGCTACGGCCGAACGCGCCCAAGCATTCGGCCATCTGGCGAGCGCGACTGGTGTGCGTTCGACGGCGGTCGGCGAAGCCGCATCCGCCGCCGGTCAGGAATCCATCGCAGTTGGCAATCTCAGCTCAGCCATGGGCGTCGATGCGGTCGCGATTGGCACAGAAGCTGTCGCAAATGGCAACTCGACCTTGTCGGTCGGCGGAGAGTCCAACTCCGAAGGCCCAGGCGCCACGGCAGTCGGTTGGCGGGCGAATGCGTCCGCCGAGCGTGCGCAAGCTTTCGGGCATCTTGCCAATGCAACCGGCGTCCGCTCGACGGCCGTGGGCGAAGCCGCTTCCGCAGAAGGTGAGCAGTCCATCGCTATCGGCAATATGAGCTCGGCCATGGGTGTCGATGCCGTCGCCATTGGTACGGAAGCCGCCGCAAACGGCAATTCGACAACAGCAGTCGGTGGCGAGAGCTCCGCAGACGGTCTGGCTGCGACAGCCTTTGGTTGGCAGAGCAGCGCAGTCGGTGAACGGGCCCACGCCTTCGGTCATCTCGCATCGGCCAACGGACTCGAGTCGCTCGCCGTCGGTGAGGCTGCGTCCGCAACCGGCGTTGATGCGACGGCTGTGGGCACACAGGCGATTGCCAATGGCAATTCCACAACTTCGGTCGGTGGAGAGAGTGTCGCCGACGGATTGGCCGCGACGGCCTTTGGCTGGCAGTCCGCTGCCACGGCTGAGCGCGCCCACGCCTTCGGCCACCTCGCTGCCGCATCTGGCATCCGCTCACTCGCTGTTGGTGAGGCTGCCAATGCCGCCGGGCTCGAGTCGATTGCGGTCGGCAACGAGTCCAGTGCGGACGGCGTTGACGCTATTGCCATCGGAACCATGTCCAGTGCATCCGGACCGAGCACAACCGTGGTCGGCGGCGAAGCTGTCGCCATGGGCCCGGG
Organism: uncultured Algimonas sp.; assembly: GCA_937923575.1. Classification (GTDB taxonomy): domain Bacteria; phylum Pseudomonadota; class Alphaproteobacteria; order Caulobacterales; family Maricaulaceae; genus Litorimonas. Next base: position 20,613 of record CALDUL010000022.1, on the reverse strand, counting down.
CGCAACCGCCATCGGTTGGCGAGCAATGGCAACAGCCGAACGCGCGCAGGCCTTTGGCCATCTCGCCGCTGCGACGGGCGTACGTTCGACGGCTGTCGGCGAAGCGGCGGCCGCTTCGGGTGACGGCTCGATTGCCATAGGCAACGAGTCCGTCGCGTCCGGCACGGACTCCGTCGCCATCGGTAACGGCGCGGTCGCGACCACGGACAATCAGATCGCCATCGGCTCAGCCAGCGCTACCACGCGCATCGCTGGAATCGGCTCTGCCGCCAGCACGGCGGCGCAGGGCGGCGATATCGGTGTCGTGACGACAGACCGCGACGGCAATCTGGCTGCGGACTTCACCCTGTCTCAAGGCGAGGTGCAAAACACGCGCGACATCCAGACCAACTCGGCCAATATCCAGACGAACTCGGATAACATAAGCACGAATTCCGCGGGCATCAGCACCAACGCATCGGCCATCGCCGCGAACGGCGCAGCCATCGGAACCAACAATGCCGCCATACTGGCCAATGTCGCGGGGATCAGCACCAACGCGCAAGACATACTCGACAACCGTGGCGGCATCGCAGCGGCTATTGCGCTCGACACGGCCTATGTCCCGCTCGGCCAGACCTTCGCGGTCTCCGGTGGTTACGGCTACTATGATGACGAAGGCGCCTTTGCCGGCTCGGTCGCTTATCGCGTGAACGAGACCTTCCAGCTCAACGGCGGCATCACCACCGGGCTCGACAATGGCAAGACCGGCGCGCGCGCCGGTTTCCAGGCCAGCTGGTAGTCGCATGAGAGGCACGCTTAGCGGCGCGTTGGGTTTCGTCCCGGCGCGCCGAGCCGCGCTTGCGGCGCTGCTGTTTGCGGGAGCTTGTCTCCCTGCCAGCATCGCTGCCGCTCAAGGCTCCGGCATTACGCTCGGTCCGGATATGCGGGCCCAGCAGCCCGTCAGTCGCGCCGTTCCAGACGAAAATACGCTGGCGCGGTTGGTTTGGGGGACGATGGTCGCGCTCGACAATGCCAACCGAACGGAGAACTATTCCGTCCTGCACACGCTCGGATCAACGGGCTTCCAGCGGGCGAATTCGGCGGGCCAGCTTTCGCGCAATTTCGCGGCGCTGCGGGCCAAGCGTGTCGACATCGGTCGGGCGGTGCTGTCCACGCCGTCTTACTACATCCCACCGCGCGTCGATGCGGAGGGCAAGCTACGCCTGCGCGGCGGGTTCGACTATCGCCCGCAATCCATCCGTTTCGACATTATCTACGCGCAGGAACGCGGTGGCTGGCGCATCGACGCGCTGTCTGTCGTGCAGATGCGGGCCGACGCACCGAAGAACTGATAGGCGAGACGCGAACCAGAACAGCAAAAAGCGCGCCGGGCATCCCCGACGCGCTTTTTCTTTTGCTCAGAACCGACCGGTTTGGGTCGGGCGAAGCGGCCTAGTCTTTGGCAGCCAGAACCTGACGGCCGCGATATTTGCCGGATTTCAGGTCGATGTGGTGCGGACGACGCAGCTCGCCGCTGTCCTTGTCTTCCGTGTAGGTTGGGTTCTTCAGCTTGTCGTGGGCACGGCGCATACCGCGGCGCGAGTTGCTGATCTTACTCTTAGGGACCGCCATGGTCGCCTCCGTCGTTGGAAACTAAAGCGCGGCCCCGAAAACAGGAGCCGCGTGGAATTGCGGCGCACATAACGAGTCGTGTGGCCTTGCGCAAGCACTGCCGACACAGCGCGGCACAATCGGGTCAGCCGCTCCAGTCCGGATCGTCACGGCGCACCCGCCCGCGCTTTGATTTGATCTCGGACCGACGCTGGTTCGCCTTAACGCCCCGCCGAACCGCGCTGTAGGACGGGCGCGTTCGCTTACGCGGCGGGCGGCGGTGGATCGCCTTGCGCAGCAGTTCGACCAGCCGTGCGCGCGCTTCATCGAGATTGCGGTGAAAAGAACGGTGGGTATCGCAATGGATGACAACGCAACGCTGATTGACGCTGATCCGCTGATCGCGATGAGACAGGACGCGGTCGCGAAGCCCCTCCGGCCAACCGAAAGCATCGACATAGGCGCGCAGGACGCAGGCCGAGTTCGTCTTGTTGACTGACTGCCCGCCCGGGCCAGACGCCTTGACCGCATCGGCGGCAAGCGCCTGCGACGGGACGATGAGGTCGGTTTTGACGGAAAGATCGTCCATGCGCGCGCGGTAGCGGTGCGACGGGCCCGTGTCGATGCGGCAGGCCAGAGCGACGGATCAGCCGCGCCCCACGTGGATTCATGGCCTCGTGACAGCCGAGGGAAATCGCACTACTCATCCGGGATGAAACACATCCCGCTCCTCCTCGCCGCCTCCGCTCTCGCCATCACGGCATGCCAACCCGGCACCAAGGCGCCCGACGCGTCTGCCGCAGCGAGCTCTTCCGCCGGTGCCCTGCCAGAAATCGCGTTTGAGAAGTTCACCCTCGACAACGGTCTCGACGTCATCCTCCATGTCGACAAGTCTGATCCCATCGTCGCCATCAATTTGGCCGTGCATGTCGGTTCGGCGCGCGAATTTCCGGGCAAGACCGGCTTTGCGCATCTGTTCGAGCACCTGCTGTTTCTCGACTCGGAGAACCTCGGCTACGGCGGTCTGGACACGATGAATACGCGGATCGGTGGAGAAGGCACGAACGGCTTCACGACGACCGACATGACGCAGTATTTCCAAGCCGTCCCCAAGGATGCGCTGGAAAAGGTCATCTGGGCAGAGGCCGACAAAATCGGCTACTTCATCAATACGGTGAACCAGAACGTCATCGACCGCGAAAAACAGGTGGTGAAGAACGAGAAGCGCCTGCGCGTCGATAATCGCCCTTACGGCCACAATTTCTACGTCATCGCCAAGGCCATCTATCCCGAAGGCCACCCTTACAATCACCAGGTCATTGGCAGCCTCGAAGATCTCGAAAACGCCACGCTGCAGGACACCAAGGATTTCTTCGCCAAATGGTACCGGCCGGAGAATGTTACGGTGACCATTGCGGGCGACTTCGATCTGGCCGAAGCGCGGCGACTGGTCGAAAAATATTTCGGCGAGATCCCCGGGGGCGAGCCTGTCCCGCCGCGTACGGTCGAGCCCGTCCAGCTGGCCGAGACGATCAAGCTCTACCACGAAGACAACTTCGCCACGATCCCGCAGCTGACCATGGTCTGGCCGACCGTCCCCGAATATCATCCAGACAGCTATGCGCTCGATGTGCTGGCCAATTATCTGACCGATGGCAAGCGCGCACCGCTGAACGAAGTGCTGATCGACGAGGAACAGCTGACAACGTCCGTCGGCGCTTTCCACAACAAGAGCGAGCTCGCGGGCGAGTGGTATCTCTTCGTCTCACCCAAGGCAGGCGAAGACATCGACGGGTTGACGGATGCTCTGGCGAGCGGCTTTGCGCGGTTCGAGCAGAACGGTATCCCCGAGGACGCCCTGCAGCGCATCAAGACCCAGGCCGAAGTCGCCGCCTATGACGAAGTCCAGAGCGCGCTCGGTAAGGCCATCGCGCTCGGCGAATATAACATCTTCCGCGACGACCCGGGCTATTTCGACGACGAGATCCGTGCGCTGCGCAGCGTCACGGCGGACGACGTCATGGATGTCTACAACCGCTACATCGGCGATAAAAACTACGTCGCCACCAGCTTCGTGCCCAAGGGCGAGCTCGAACTCGCGCTGACAGGCTCCACCAAGGCCGAGGTGGTCGAGGAAGAGGTCGTCAACGGCAAGGAAGCGGACGTCCCCTATGATCCGCAGGCGCGCGTCTTCCAGCCGACAGCGTCCAGTTTCGACCGCACGGTGGAGCCACCATTCGGTGCATCCTATGAGCCGACCGTGCCCGAAATCTGGCGGGCCAAAGCCGATAACGGCATGGCCGTGTTCGGCATCCAGTCGGACGAAACGCCGCTGATCCGCTTTTCCATCGATGTCAAAGGCGGCGGCAACAATGCGCCGATCGACAAGCCCGGCGTAGCGGACCTCTATGGTGATCTGCTGCTCAAGGGCGCAGGCGAGATGGACGCAGCCGCAATCGAGGAGGCGCTCGGCGATCTCGGTAGCGAGCTCTCAGTCTCGGCGGGCTACCGCTATCTGACCGTCCGCGGCAAGACGCTGGCGCGAAACCTCCCCCAAACGGTCTCGGTTCTGAATACGGTCATCAATCAACCGACATTCGACGAGACCGAGTTCGAGACCTTGCGCGAGGCCTACGCCCAGAACGCCGTGGCGCAGCAAGCGGACCCAAACTCCATTGCGGGCGCAGCGATGAACGCGCTGTCCTACCCGGCTGATTCGGTGCTTTCCACTTTTGCCGCCGGGACAGAGGAGCAAATCCGCGCCATCACACTGGAGGACATCCGCGACTGGCACACGCGTTACATGGACATCAGCACGGCAACGCTGAACATCGTCGGCGACTATGATGAAGCACAGGTGCTAGAGCTATTCGGCTCGATCAATGATCCGGTTGAGGGCGATTTGATCCCGAAAAAACGCGCGGCGATGCTACCCGTGGAGACAGGCACGATCTATTTCCGCGACGTGCCGGGCTCCAAGCAGTCGGTCATTTCCATGCAACGCCCTGCCCTGCCGAACACCGATCCGGATTGGGCAAAGCTGGACGCGCTGAACTTCCCGCTCGGCGCAATCTACACCAGCTCGCTGATGACGGAGCTGCGGGTCAACAAGGGCTACACCTACGGTATCGGGTCACGCGCGAGCGGCGACGCGGAGCAGGGCTCGTTCCGCATTTCGACGTCCGTACGTTCCAACGCGACGCGCGAGAGCCTGGAGCTGATCCGCGACATCGTCGCCGAGCACGGCCGCGATATGTCGGATGAGGAACTGGCCGAGCTGAAGGACTCGCTGCAACGCGGACAGGCACTGAAGACCGAAACGCTGGGGGCCAAGCTTTCCCTCGTTCAGGACATCAGCCGTAACGGCCTGCCGAATGACGTCCGCGCGCGCCAGATGCGCGCCGTGCAGGGCATGAGCGTGGACGATGCGCGCACCGTGTCGGAACGCTTCTTCACACCGGACCAGATGCGGATCGTGGTCGTCGGCGACGGCGAGACTCAGCGCGAGCGGCTGGAAGGTCTGGGCTATGAGGTGGTGGATCTTGAATAGCTCCGCCGTAACGGCGGGCGACTAGCCCGCCGGATCGCTCATCGCTTCCATATTCGCATCCGCTTGACGGATAGCGGCTTCGAGCTTCTCTTCCGCTGTTTCCAGATTTTTCTTCGGGTCTTGATAGAAGGCCGTCAGCTTCATCACCTGCAGGAAAGTCTTGTTAAGCGCACGGCCAGCCAGACCCATCGGGCGGTCGAAATCGAACAGCAGGATAACACGCTCCTCGTCGGTCTCGTTCCAGACCTCATGCTCATAGGTGTCATCGAAGACGAAGATCTCGCCCTCTTTCCATGCCGTGATCGTGTCGTCCACGCGGATACGGCACTGCTCGCGGTCCTTGGGAATGATCAGGCCGAGATGCGAGCGCAGAATCCCCTTGGTCACACCCTTATGCGCGGGAATGTGATAGCCGGGCGCGAGGATGGAGAACATCGCCGTCTGAAGGTTCGGGACACCTTCGAGAATCGCCGCCGTCTTGGGCGTCAGCTCCGTATTCTTTTCCAGCCGCTGGCCGAAACCGAACAGCACGAAGGTCTTCCAATTATTCGCTGTGCTGAGCCGGTACTGGTCCGGGCTGATTTCGTGAAAGCTTGGGATTTCGTCCCGGTAAGCGAGCACGGCCTGAGCTTCCTCGCGGATCACCTCCCAATTGTCGGTGAAGTCCTTGAGGAAGGGAAAATGCGAATTGTCGATCTTCGGCGTGTCGGGCACGAGCGATTGCGCGGCCTGAAAGCCCGCAATCTTACGCACCAGCTTCTTGCCTGTTTTCTTCACAAAGGCACGGCGGCCTTTCTTGAGGGTTTCGGGTTTTTCGACAGTCTCGACCATGGCGCGCGCGTTACGCCAGCAAGGCTTCGTCGTCCATCATGTAGTTCCGCGTGACGGGCAGCGCGTGCACATCCTTGGTCAGCTGTATCTGGAAGTTCATGTGCTTGCCGTAGAGGAAGCTGAACTCGGAAATGACGAGGTAGAACTCCCACATACGCGCAAACCGGTCGTCCTTCATCGCAACGACGGCATCGCGATTGGCCTGAAAACGGCGCTCCCATTCCGCCAGCGTATAGGCGTAGTGCAGCCGCAGGATTTCCATGTCGGTCACCCAAAGCCCGGCCTTCTCGATCTCGGCGAATGTTTCGGACAGGGCGGGGCTGTAGCCGCCGGGGAAGATATATTTGCGGATCCACTTACCGGTCGAGCCGGGTCCGCCCTTGCGTCCGATCGAGTGAATCAGCGCGCAGCCATCGTCGGCCATGACGTTTCTGATCGTCTCGAAATACTCCAGGAAATGCCCAACGCCGACATGCTCGAACATACCGACGGAGACGACGCGGTCGAACGGCCCCTGCACGTCGCGGTAGTCCTGGAGCAGGATCGAGACTTTGTCCGTGAGCCGCGCTTCCCTCACCCGTTCAGTTGCCAGAGCAAATTGGTCATTTGACAGCGTCACACCCGTCACGTGGACATCGTGTTCCTTGGCCAGATGGATCGCCATGCCGCCCCAACCACATCCGATGTCCAGCACGCGCTGGCCGGGCGAGAGGTCGAGCTTGGCCGCTATATGGCGCTTCTTGGCAAGCTGCGCTTCCTCCAGCGTGATCTCGTCCAAGGGCTTCACATCGGTCGGCCAATAGGCGCAGGAGTATTGCATGTCTTCGTCGAGAAAGAGGCGATAGAGATCATTCGACAGGTCGTAATGTGCTTCGACATTCTTGGACGACGCCTCGCGCTGATTGCGCTGCATGGTCTTGCGCAGGCGTTTCTGCACACGCTTGATACGGGACCGGACCGGACCGCCGCGCAGTCCGTCGCGATTGACCGCAAAGACCTGCAGAAAACCACGAATACCGCCGTCCACGATTTCCAGCGTCCCGTCCATATAGGCCTCACCGGCATGAAGCTCGGGGTTCAGGAACAGGCTGGTGTAGAGCTTCTTGTCGTGAATTCGCACGGTTGCAGACGGCTCCCCGCCGGGCCCGTAGTCATGCTGCACGCCCTTATGGTCAATAACGCTCAGCCGGCCGCGGGTCACGAAACGCCGCATCATCGCATCGAAGAGTTTCATGTCGACTGAATTAGCACGAACGAGCCGAACGTAAACGCACGCTGTTGTGAATGTCCGTGATTACTCGGCGGCTAGAGCATCTGGCTGTATTCGCGCCTCGCGCTCCAGCCAGTTCGCAATGGCGTCGGCCGCCCGCTCGCTGCTCGGTGTGTCGGACAGCTCGAATGTTTCGTCGAACACGTAATCCTGCGCGGGGCGGTAGTCCGCGTGTGTCGCGCCGGCTTCCTGCACTGCGTCGATCAGGCCATCTACGCTGTCGAGCACGGGACCCGTCGTCCAATTGAGATAGAGCGGATTGCCCGCCCAGTCCGCGCGGTGGCTGTTGAGAAAGACAGTCGGCCTGCGCTCAACCAGAAACTCGTAGAGCTGCGATGACACATCGCCCAGGTAGATATCAGCCAGCCGCGTATAGGTCATGTCGACGCTGCGCGTGCTGCCCAGATCTATGTGGATGTTCGGCAAATCGTGGAAGCGCTTCGGGACCGACTTTGGTCGGCGAATGCGTTTGTATTCCACGCTGGTCTGCACCTTGCGCTGGAACAGCATGATGTGCGGCGCGAAAATCAGGTTGAGATCGGGTGCATCCGCAAAGGCTTGCAACACGTCCTCGCCCATATCGTACCAGCTCGACAGATGAGCATCGAAATGCGGGTTGTAGAGCACGACCGGATTGTCGTTCGGAAAGAGCTTGGGCAGCCCGCCGGACGGCACGAAGTCGAACTTGGGATATCCCGCGACGGCGTAGTGACCGTCGGTAATCAGCCCATGCTCGCGGTGGCGCTGCTCATCCTTCGGACCGGCGACCAGGACGAAGTCGAACTCTCGGATCGAGGCTTTCTGCGCCACCGAGCGGTCCCCAGCGCCGTGATGCGTCAACACGAAGCGAAGATGGTCCAGGCCGAATTGCGTCTTCAGCAGCAGTGTCGTCGATTCCGGCACGACGAAGACGTCGAACTTGGACAAGGTCTTCAGATTATCGCGAAGGACCGCGATGCGCCGCGCCGGTGCAATCGCATTTGCCGCCCGGAGCAGTCGGCTCTCCGCGCCACTGGTGTCGAGATCGACGAAGCGTGCCTGCGCGACGAGATCATCCCCCAGACCCGAGTGTACGATCTGCTTCTGCTCCAGCGTCGAGGTCAGAACAGTGACATTCACGCCTGGATGGCGCCTCAGCATCTCACGCAGGATCGGCGCCGTATGCGCCACCTGATGCGGAACCTCGTGATTATAGAGGAAGGCCACGCGCAGGGGCGAGCCGTCGGATTTAAGCAAAGGATCAATCGGTCTCGTCCCGCTCTTCATTATCCGTCGTCCGCAGTCGCGAGGTTCGACAGGACAGCGTCTGGCGGCTGAAAGCCGCTGGCGCAGACTTTCCAGCACTGCACGGGCAGGCCGCGCGCCTTGGCCTCGGCCAGAGTCTTGGCCTTGGGATTGATGATGATCGTGCAGTCAGTCATCTCGATCAGCGGAAAGTCGGAATGACTGTCCGTGTAGAATGTGATCGGTTTTTCGTCCCAACCCTGCTGCGCGACATACTCCGCCAAGGCGTGGCGTTTGGCGTCGCCGTAGCAATTGGCAGAGGCGAAATCACCTTGCAGCGTCTGCCCGTTCCAGCACAGCTCGGTGCACACGAGATGATCAATACCCAGCGCGCGGGCGATCGGTGCTGCGATGAGATCAGCGGCGGCACTGGCGATGACGATGATGTCGCCGCGGGCACGGTGATAATCGAGCGCAGCCAATGCGCCGGGACGCAAGCCCTGCGCCACTTCCTCATCGGCAAACGCTTGCGCCAAACGGTCAAGCTCGTCCCTGTCGCGCGATTGCAGGCTCCAGCGCATCATGGACTTCTTGACTGCGCAGCGCGTCTGGTGCCCGCGCTTATAGGCCAGCTGCTTGCTCGCCGTGCTGGCGAGCAATGGCAGCCAAAGCCAGGGACGCCCGCGCACGGTGCGCCAGACAAACCGGCCCCAGGTTCCGCGCTGGGTCAGCGTATAGTCCATGTCGAAGACGGCAATCATGTTGGCGATGCACCTTCCGCGAATACGGCCAGTGTCCGCGACACCAGCGCCACAACCAGTAGCAATGCGACCCCGTACCCTACGATCGATGCCCAACCTATCCCTATTGGGCCCATCCAGGCCGTCAGGATAAAGAAACCGACGATGTAGGCAATGATTCCTCCCAAACGCGCATATATGGCGCGCTCCGGTCGGCCAACCGCGTAAAACACGGGATAGAGCGGCGCGACAGCCGCGAAGATGGCTGCACCCAATACGAGTAGCACGGCCAGATCGACTGCCAGAGCGTAGTCCTGCCCTATCGACCGGTCGATCAGGCCGGGCCCGATGACATAGACGACACCCGCCAAAGCGATACCGACCGCAATTGATAGCAGGCTCGCTCGGGTCACGAGCCGCAGGATCTTGCGCCCTTCCCCGGCAGAAATGATGCGCGCCAGCTCGGGATAGATGACCTGATCGAGCAGTTTGACGCCTTCGGACAATAGCTTGGCGACTTCTTCCGCGACCTTATACACCCCGCCGACGGCCGGGCCGAAGACCGCTGACACGAGCAGGAGCGGCAGATGTGTGAAGCCCGCGCCGAGCGAGCTGTCGGTAAAGGCTTTCGTCGAAAAGGCCCAGACCCCGTCGCGGGGTTTCAGGAAGGAGACCTTGGCCCGGATGACCGGGCGCAGCAGACCGCGCGAATGAAGCTCATAGACGCCCAGGCCGATAACCGTGAGATAGCGCAGCAACGACGCGACATACCAGACGGCGACATAGCCCACGACGCCCCAGCCCTGCGACGCGGCGATGAGCACGCCGATCAGGCGGACGCTCGGCATGACCATTCCCGAGATGGCGAGACCGGTAAAACGGTCGAACAGCCGGAGCACGCCCGTGCTCATCCCGATCTGCTGAAACAACAGGACCGAGCAGTAGAAGATCGCGAGCTGATAGAGCTCGCCCGGCGGTAACGGCAGAGCGTTTTCCACTAGGTCTGGAAAGGCCTGCATGGCGGCCAGGAAGACGCCGAAAAAGGCGATGGCTGCGAGATAGGACAGGACAACAGAAACGGCATCGAGCTTGGCGGTGAATTTAATCAGCCCGGCCAGCGCTCCGCCGTTGCCCGCTTCGACATCATCGGAGCCAAAACGGATGAGCGATTGCCACGGCTGAAACGTCATCATCTCGCCAAAGAACAGCATGTAGCCATGCAGAACCACGACGATGCCGAATTCCGGCACGGCGAGGTTCTTCGCCGCGACGCCGAGCGCGAGAAGCCCGATGAAGGCGCCCAGCGCTTTAGTGCCGATCAACAATCCGGCGTTGGACGCGATCCGGCCCTCGACAGAGCGATTTGACGCGATGGACAGGTCCACTAACGCGCCGCCACGATACGCTCGACCAGCTCCAGATCGGACGGCTTGTCAACATCGATCGCGGCCTCTGCTTGCGAAAGTAGAACCGGAGAAGCGTTTAATTTCAATTTATTACCGACGGCAGTAAAAGCGTCCGATAGTGTGAGACGACCCGACGCGTAGCGCAGGCCAATGCCGACACCGACGGTGCGCGCGAGCTTCAGAGGCTCCTTGCGAAAGTCCTGCGCGGTCTTCCAGAAACGTACGGCCTCCAAGCCTTTGGCGTTGGCAATATAGAACAGATTACAGCCCGACACGGCGTAGTCAGCGAAGCGCAGATAGGTGCGGGACGTCTTCGGATAACGCGCCTGCACGACAGCTTCCGTGGCCAGTCCCACGCAGAAATCCGCGCCCGTGTCCTGCGCCGCGGTGACGAACTCCGTGACGATATCCGCTGTCAGGAGCGCGTGATCGCAGGTCGTCAGCAGCACTGGAAACGCGCCGGCTTCCAAGGCCATTAACGCACTGTCGGCTGGGCCGCGCCCACCCTCGACGCGCGTAAATCCGTCGCGCTCATTCGGGTAACCGGACAGGGTGAAAGGCTCCGCTATCTCCGCCTCCCTGAGCGCCTTGGCGACACGCTCCAGCATCGGTACGCCGCCGACGGGAATGTCGGCTTTCCATGCCACGCCCGCGTGGTCGCACAGCGCGTCGGGACCGGGTCGTTGACCCGCGAGGATGACGGCGCGGACGCTCACGTCCCGGCCTCCAGAGAAGTCTCGTAGATGCGGTAGGTCTTGTAGGGCACGGCGCCCGCCTGCTCCGCGATCGCCTTCATGCTCTCATTGTCTTCCAGAATCCAAGACAGCTCACATTGGGTGAAGCCCTGCTTATGCCCGTGATCAAATGCCAGCTGACAGAGCTTGGCGACGATGGCGAGACCCTTTCGCGTGCCGTGTAGTTCGCGCGACAGACCCATCAGCGGAATGCGCGATTTTGTGACCTTTTTGGCTTTCAGCCGATAGAGAAACTTTGCCCAGTTGAACGGCAACAGCTTTCCGTCGAACCCGCGCGCGACCTCATTCACATCCGGGATCATCCAGATGAACGCCACCGGGCGCTCGTCGATCATGCCGACCCAGAATCCCTCATCGAAAATAATCGGTTTCATTTCCTTGGCCATGTGTTCGATCTGGTCCGGCGGAAATGGAAGGAAGCCCCAGTTTTCCGACCACGCATCGTTGAAGATGCCCATGGCCGTATCGACGTCGCGCTCGAAGTTTTTCCGGTCCAGATGACGCCAAGTGATAGCCTCGTCCCGCTCCGCGATCCGGCACATGGCATCCACCATGCGGGTGGACGGCGCGCCATTGGACAAATCCGCCAGATAGCAGAGCAGATCGACCGTCTTGGTGAAGCCGTGGCGCTCGACGGCCGTGACCTGATGCGGTCGGCCGGGCGGCATCAGCACGGCATTGGGGTGCTCGAACCCGTCGACTAGCAGGCCGATCTCCTCATTGACGCTAAACATGGCCGGACCCAGCAAGCGCGCTCTGCCGAGCTCTCTCGCAATTGTCTTCGCTTCGCTTAGCAGCGCATCCTCGACGGCCACATCGTCCTCGCAATCGAAATAGCCAAAGAAGCAGTCATCCGCGCCGTAACGCGCCTCGTGGGCCTTATTCAGAAAGACCGCGATCCGCCCGACGATGCGTCCATTGCGCTTTGCCAGCACATAGGTCGGCTGCACGAGGGCTGCGCCGGGATTGGACTTGGGCGACAGCTGCGCCCGGCGTTCCATGCGGAGCGGCGGCGCCCATGCCGGATCGCCGCGATAGAGCTCATAGGGAAACGCGACAAAGCCCGGCGGCGGGGTCGGGCTGCGGTGCAGGCTCAGAGTATCGGGTGCAGTGGACACGACACGGCGTGTGCGTTTGAGCCTAGCTGAGGTCAACCAGATTGATGGCGATATCCCGACCTTCCATTGGAACGGAGAACCGAGTCTCCTCCCATTTCGGCAGGCGCAGGCTCTCGATCCTGGGATTGTTCGACAGGCCGTAGGGCTCCTTGGGCTTGAAGTTCCACTTCTTGTCCAGCTTCCGGTCGCCGTCCTTGTCGTGATAACCGACGACGGCATAGTCGCCCGGTGCGTCCAGATCGATGCAGATCAACATGGGCGCATCCTCCGCTGGCACACGAATACGGCGCAGCTTGCCGGACTTCTTGAAGAAATCCTTCTCGCCGAACAGCTCCAACTTCATGATGCCACCTTCGGCGACCCCCGTGACCAGCACGCGAATCTGTAGTCTGTCGGCCATGCACTTGTCCGCTGCATCGCGGTCATAGAGCTTCAGACCACGTTCTACACCGATAGCGGAGAGCTCTTCGACAACCTCGTCTTCGTCGTCATCCTGGGGCTCCGCATATGCGGAGGCGGCCGCGAGCGATGCGGCCGTGCAAATTACCAGTCCGCGCATGAATTTGCGGATAGGTCTGTGGGTGTGGTTTGCGTTTACCATATCAGCTTTATAAGCCCCAGAAGATGAGTGACGGCTGAACCGCGCTCCAACGCGTTGAGTCAGAGATAGGTACCGATCCATGACTTGCAAAACGGAAATGGCAGCATAGCCCTGGGTCGTCTAAACACATATCTTTTCAAAAAGGCATTCACGGCGATCGGCGGGCTGATCATCTTCGCCTGCTGCGTGCTGCTGCTCGAACGGCTGCTGCGGATTTTCGAGGTTGTTACAATCTCGACCCAGCCCGCGACCGATGCCTCGACCATGGTCGTCAATCTGCTGCCCTACTACCTCGGCATGGCCGTGCCGATGGCGCTGATGTTGGGCACCATTATCACCATGGACCGTTTTTCGCGCAGCTCCGAGCTGACCGCTGCGCTGGGTGCAGGCATCAGCCTGACGCATATGACCAAGCCGTTTCTGGCGGTCGCGGCCATACTCGCCGTGTCGTCCATCCTGATCGAGGGCTGGCTGCAGCCGCTGGGGCGCTACAATTACCGTACCGTCGAAAACCGTGTGAAGCAGACGAGCTTCACGGCTGCCCTGCGCGAAGGCACTTTCACCTCGGTCGAGGGCCGCACCTTCTTCGCGGGCACGGGACGCGGCGGCAATGCTATCGGGCCGATTTTTATCTATGAGGCCGAGACCAATGACGACGGTGTCGAGACTGGGTTCCGCCTCACGACGGCCAATGAGGGCGAGCTCATCATTCGCGAGACGACCGGCGCACCCGTGCTGCAGCTCGCATCCGGCCAGAGCTACCGTATCACCGAAAGCGGCGGCCTCTCCGTCGATCTGGGATTTGATGGCTCGTCTGTCTCACAGATGGCGACGCTAAAGCCCTTCCGCGTACGCGGCGATGACGAGCGAGAGATGACGACGGGAGAGCTGTTTCAGAATCGCGGCGGCGACCGGCGCGACGAGATCACGCGCGACGTTAACAATGCCGCCCTGCACCTGCGCATCGCCAAGACGGTCATGCTCTTCATTCTGCCCTTCATCGCCGTGCCGTTCGGGCTGAACTACGGGCGGAATCCGTCCAGCGCCGGCTTGTTCATCGGGCTGGTTTCCATCGTCGCACTGAACAAGGCGCTCGATTTCGCTCAGAACCTCGGTGCGTCCGGGGCCATTCCGCCCTGGCTCGGCATATGGGGGCTGATGGCGATGCTCGCAGTCTTTGCTGCCGTGATCTTCTTCAAATCGGCTTTCAAGATGGGCCAACCGCCCCTGACCAGCTTCGCGCAATGGGTGTCGCACATGCAGGGCCGCATCAAAAAGATCATCGCGCGCATCCGCAAGCCGCGCGCCGAGAGCGTCCGTGCTTAAGTTCGGCCTCTATCTTTCGCGCATTTTTATGGCGCGCTGGCTGATGGTCGTCTTTGGCTTCCTGCTACTGATTGGCCTGCTCGATAGCCTCGCTAATGGCGGCGACATCGTCGCCAGCGGAGAAGGGTTCAAGGGCACTTTCCGCTATATGGCACTGCGGGCGCCAGTGATCTTCGACCGCATTTTCGTGTTTACTCTCGTCGTCGGGATATTGCTGACCTTCGGGACGCTGATCCGCCAGCACGAGCTGGTCGCCCTGCTCGGCTTCGGCATTAGCGCAACGCGGCAAGTCCTGCTGCTGATCCCCGCCGTGCTGATCGCGAGCCTGACCTCCCTAACCTTCATCGACTACGCCATGGCGCCCGCCGTGCGCGAGCTGCAGGCTTGGGGCATTGGTGAGTATAAGGTGAAGAACGTCACGCCCAACAACCCGCTCTGGCTGGAGGACGGTGGCGATATTGTGCGTGCGACAGCGCGGCCAACCTATGAGTCGCTCGGCGATCTGCAGATTTTCGAACGTGACGATCTGGGCGAGGTCGAGGCCATCGTCTGGGCCAAATCAGCTGTCTATAACGACGGCACATGGCTGCTCTCGGGCGTGCGAGAATTGCCGGTGATGGACGCGGATGGCGAGCCCCGGCGCGCGCGCGCCGTCTCCGGCGAGATGGCCTGGACCACGGAGCAGACACCCAAATCCATCGCTCGCCTCGCGGCCGAACCGCGCGATCTGTCGCTGTCCGAAATGCGGCGCTTCATGCGACCCGGAAACAGCGGAGCGAAGCCGTCATTTGCCTATAGCTTCTGGCACGCGCACCGCTTGACCCGCCCGCTCGCCGCACTGATTCTGCTGGTCGCCTGCGCCGCACTGATGCAGAGGACAGGCCGGGAGGACAATGGCGACAAGACGTTGATCATCGGCCTCGCGCTCGGCTTTCTATTTCTTGTCGTGGACGGCGCCATGGCGACCTTCGCGACATCCGGCGGGCTTGGTGTTGCACCTGCCATCGTCATGCCGCTGGCCGTATTCGGCCTGTTCGCGGCCTTCCTGCTGACCCGGACGGAGGCTCTGTAGCGATGGGAATCTCGCTGTTCGTCAATCCGCATAGCGAGCGCGTCGGAAAGCGCGGTTCGCGCCTGTCCAATCACGCCACGGATTACGACGCGCGCGTATTCGATCTTGCCGTGTTCGATTCCATGCCGGGACAGGTCCGCGCCGCACGCGACACGTCGGAGCTGATCATCATCGAGGGCGGCGACGGCACGGTCCAATGCATGATGAGCGAAGTGCTGAGGCAAGTCGGCGACGACGCCCCCCTGCCCGACTTCGCCATCGCGTCCGGCGGCATGACCAATCAGGTCGCCAAGATCATCGGCATGCGCACGGTCGGAAAGCTGGGCTTGCGCCGCGTCATCGATAAGCCTGACGTGCTGGAAACGCGCATGTTGAAGCTCTCGGCCGAGGGCATGGACGATCAATACGGCTTTCTCTTCTCCACCGGGGCGCTGCCCATGATCACCGACTTCGCCAAATCGGAGCTGCACACGCGCGGAATCGGCGGCCAAGCGGCTGTCGTCGGCGGTCTGGTCAAGGCTGTCACCTCGGAGCGAGACGCCGTCATGCCCGCCACCAATTGCGAGGTTTCCATCGCAGGAGAGACGCTGAGCGGCCCGCATCTGGGCACCGTGGCGACCACTCTGCCGACCATCACCATGGGCCTGGATCCGTTCTGGGGAGACGGCGACGGGCCTCTGCGCCTCACCTATGTCGATGGCCGTTATAAGGGTCTCTACAAGCACATCGCCGGTGTCTGGGTTGGGTTCAAGGATCGGGACCGGACGCAGGACGGCTTTCACAGCTACAATGCGGATGAGGCTGTCTTCGACTACTCCGGCCCCGTCATGCTGGACGGAGAGCCGATCGCGCTGCCGGGCACGCGCTTCACCTTGTCCACTAGCCGACCCATTCGCATCCGCCGGTGAACGCCCGCGCGCCAGATCCGCTGACCGCGATGATGGCTGCCGAGACGCTGGACCCGCCGCAGCGCGTCACGCAGGTCATGCAGGCCATTCGCGACCGTCACCCGGACCGTGTGCTGGGCTTTGTCTATTATGGCAGCAGTCTGCGCGCGCTCGACGATGCGGAGAAGATGCTGGACTTCTACGTTCTCGTGGACAGCTACGCCAAGACACATGGGCGCGGTTGGCGCGCGCTGACCAACCGTTTCATCCCGCCGAGCGTCTTTTATCTGGAGATGGAGACGGGCGGCGTGCTGTCGACCTGCAAATACTCCATCATCACTCTGGACGAGTTCGAGCGCCGCTGCTCGGATGGGTTTCTCTCCCAGGTCTGGGGGCGCTTCAGCCAGCCCTGCGCTCTGCTTGGCGCGCGTGACGATCGGGTGGCTGCGCGCATTGCCTCCGCTCGCGCCGCCGCCGTGCGCAGGATCGCAAGCGAAACCGCGCCCCTGTTTCACGCGCCTGTGTCCTATGTCGAGTTCTGGGCGCGAGGCTATTTCGAGAGCTACCGCACGGAGCTGCGACCCGAGAGCAATGACGGTCGCGCGCGCGAAATCGTGGAGCGCTATCAATCGCGCTACCGCGAGATAAGCCAAATCCTGTTCGACAGCTATGAGCGCGACATCATCGACCCGCGCGAGCTCTCGGGCCGCGGGTCGTCGGTGCGCTGGTTTCTACGTCGCCTATTCGGCCGCCCCATCGCCGCCGCCCGCGTGCTCAACTCCGCGGCGACCTTTGACGGAGGGCTCGACTATGTGCTGCGCAAGGTGGAGCGCCATAGCGGCGTCAGCCTCGATGTGACCGAAGCGCAAAGACGCCATCCCGTGCTCTGGAGCCCGGTGCTGGGTTGGAAGCTATGGCGCCGAGGTGCGTTCGGATAACGCACCCTGCAAAGTGTGTGAGCGCGACTGCGCCCCCTAGTTCAGACAGCTCGCTTGGCCTTCATTGGCGACCAGCCGCACGTCGGAGACCTGGATCGCCATCGCCCGCTCAGTGGTGATCGACACCGGCACGCGGACCGCCTGCAGCTTGGAGCCTTCGGCGAAACAGCTGAGCTTCACATTTGTCTCCCACCATTGGCCGTCGGTGGTGGCTGAGCTTTCCGCGGAAAAAGTGAAGTCTTGCGAGAATGTGCCGCTATCGGAGACGAGCTCCAGGGTCACGGGACCCTCGCCGCCGAGTTCGCGAACGCGGTAGCGCATGTAGATCGCCATATCGCCCGTCGTCTGACGCGACAGATCGATAGCCTCGTCAGGCTGTAGCGAGAAGGCGGCGGATTGTGTGCCTGCGAAGGTAAAGCGGCGGGTGTTTTCCTGCACGCCGTCATCTTCGGGCTCAACGCGGACGCCGTCATCGGGCGAGCCCGCACGCGGACCCACGGCCGTCGTACCGCCGGAGCCATCCGTCAGGATAATCTTGAACGGGAATTGCGACTTACCCGCTTGTAGAAAGTTTTCGACATTGGCGCCTGTGAGCTCGATGCCCGCATCTTCTGGCAGATCGCCGACTGTCTTGGGCGACGCATAGGTCAGGCCGTAGCCATAGGCGAAAAGCGGATCGTAATTATCGTCGCCGACATTCACCGGGCCGTCTGCCGCCGTACGCGGCCAGCTATAGGGTAGCGTGCCCGTGAAGTCGTAGCCATCACCGAACAGCACGTCGGCGGCGTAGCCACCCTCGCTGCCCGGCAGCCAAGCGGCGACAAAAGCATCAGAGGCGTTGAGCTCGCGGTTGACCCACATCGGGCGGCCCGAGAGGAAGACGGCGACGGTTGGAATGCCGTCGGCCTTGAACTTGCGCAGCAGCTCCAGATCGGTCTGGTCGGCCGGGCTATAGGCGAGGTTGTCGCGGTCGCCCATGAACTCCGCATAGGGGTCTTCGCCGAAGACAACGACGGCCACATCGGGACGCGACGCATATTCGCCGGACCATGTCGTGACCGAACCGTCGCCCTTGGCGAGTTGGCGCTTCAGCCCGTCGAGAATGGACGAGCCGCCGGGGAAGTCCTCGCGTGAATTGCCGGTCCCCTGCCACGACAGCGTCCAGCCGCCGGACTGTTTGCCGAGATTGTCGACGCCGTCGCCGGCCACAACGATATTGGCATTCTGACTGAGCGGCAGAGCACGCTCACCATCAGCGATCTCGTCGTTCTTCAGCAACACGAGGCTCTCGCGCACGGCCTGTCGCGCAACTGCTTTGTGCTCGGGCGAGGTCAGCTGTTCATAGTCGCCGGCGAAAGCGCGCTCAGACGGCTTGGGCTCCTCGAAGAGGCCGGAGCGCAGCTTGACGCGCAGAATACGGCGTACCGCATCGTCGAGCCGCGCCATCGGCAGTTCGCCAGACTCGGCCTGCGCCAGCGTCGTGTCGAACAGGCCGCGCCAGCTGTCGGGCGCCATATACATGTCGAGCCCGGCGATCAGCGCTTCGGGGCAATCGGTATTGGAACAGCCCTTGATCTGGCCGTGAGCGTTCCAGTCGCCGACGATAAATCCGTCGAAGCCCATGCGCTCCTTCAGCACGTCGGTCAGCAGACCCTTGTGGCCTGTTATCTTCTTGTCCTGCCAGGTGTTAAAGCTGGCCATGATGACCTGAACACCGGCGTCGAGCGCTGGCGGGTAACCCGCGCCGTGGATGTCGCGCAGATCTTCTTCACTGTCGATATTCGCGCCCTGATCGATACCGTCGACCGTGCCGCCATCGCCGAGAAAGTGTTTGGCCGTGGCAATGACATTGTCACCGCGCAGGAAATTCTCCGTTCCGGGGCGGCCCTGAATACCGGTGATCAGGCGTCCGGCATAGCTCGCCGTGACGTCGGGATTTTCCGAATAGCCCTCATAGGTGCGGCCCCAGCGGTCGTCGCGCACGACGGCGATGGTCGGCGCAAAGGTCCACTCCTGCCCGCCGACGCGGATCTCGCGCGCGGTGATGTCGCCGATCTGTTCCAGCAGATCGGGGTTCCGCGTCGCGCCGAGACCGATGTTGTGCGGAAAGACCGTCGCGCCCGGAATGTTGTTGTGACCGTGCACGGCGTCCGTGCCCCAGATCATCGGGATGAAGGGCACGCCGTCACCATAGGCGTCCCTTGACGCTTCGTAGAATTCGTCCGCGAGTGCGAGCCAGTCCGAGGCCGGACTGCGGTTGTCGCCGCCCGGCGCGCTATTGCCGCCGTTCAGCACGGAGCCAAGCGGATAGGTGCGCAGGTCGTCGGGACCGATGGAGCCGATATCGGCCTGGATCACTTGGCCCACTTTGTGGCGCGTGGTCATCGCCGCCATGATCTCGTCAATGCGGGCTTCGATCGCAGAGTCGATCCCGACCGGGCTGGTCAGCGCGGGCCAAAGCGCCGGAGTAACGCCGTTTTCGTTTTGTGCAGTCGCCGACGCGGCGGGCGCTTCGGATTTGGCGTCGGGCGCATCGTCTGTCGCGGACGGCGAACAGGCGCTGGCGAGGAAACAGGCGGAAAGAAAGAGAGCGTTGCGGTAGGTCATGCCACAAGCTTAGCCGACCGTCGGACGCATTGCATCAAGGGGATTGCCAAAAATGACAGCGTTGTCAGAAAATCTTGTGGCCAAAAACAAGAAAGGCCCGGCGACCCCTGATCGAGGTGTCGCGACGAGCCATGCGCTGGCATCCGCCAGCGTGCGCCAATCGAGTCCGGGGCAAGCCCGAGAGCGTTAGAGACCCAGCAGCAGTGCCATGAGGAACATCAGCACAGCCAAGAGAACATTTTTTAGAATTTCAACCATGATAACAGAATAACACAATCATTGAGGCCGCGCTAGTCGTCTTATCGTTTATCGTGAAGACGAAGTTGATCCGCCCAGAGCTGATAGCCGTCTGCCGTGAGGTGCAGATCGTCTTCGGTCAGGTCGGATCGCAGCTTGCCAGAGGCGTCCGAGAACACCGCGCTCATGTCCAGCCAGTCGATGCCGCGGGCCATTGCTATATCGCGGTAGAGCGCGTTGAGCGCATCGACGCGGGGCCGCATGGCGGTCTCTCGCGGAAGTATAGCCTGCAGTGTAATGCGTGCGTCCTTATGTTCGGACTGAAGCCGCGCGACCAGATTGTCGACATTGGCCGCAATAGTCTCGACCGGAACCGCGCTCGACAAATCGTTGGTGCCGATCATGATCAGGACGCGCTGCCGGTCTACAGCTTTGATCAGCGGCCAGCGATTGAGCAG
>CALDUL010000021.1 GCA_937923575.1 uncultured Algimonas sp. | reverse complement strand
GCCGTGCAGCTGGAGCAGCAGAAGACGATTAACCGTGCCCTGCTGGCGCTGCTCGCGGGTCTCGGCGCTGCGATCATCGCCCTGATCTTCTTCCTGCGCTACCGCGAGAAGACGAATGCGCAGGTCCAGGCGCTACAGATACAGGCGCTCTCTGCCGAGAAGATGAAGACCGAGTTCCTGGGGCTGATCAACCATGAGCTGCGCACGCCTCTGAATGCCGTGATCGGCATATCGGACGCCATGATCAACCACAGTGCCGACGCCGCCATAAAGGCACAAGCACAAGCCATTCAGGATAGTGGAGAGCAATTGTTCGATCTGCTGGAGTCCCTGATCGACATGTCGACAATCGAGGCGGACAAGATGGAGCTGGCGCCAGATGAGACCGATCTGTCCGCCATGCTGCGCGAGGAAGCCGAACGCTGGAACCGCTGGGCGGATGAAAAGTCGCTCGACTACACGCAGTTCATCGCGCCAGAGCTGGACCGTTTCGTCATCGCCGATGCGACCCGCATTCGCCAATGCGCCAAATTCCTGCTCGCCAATGCCATGCGGTTTACCCATTCGGGCCGCGTCCATATGCACGCGACCGGCTTTGTCGCCGCCGACGGGAACTTCGACTTTTGCCTGATTGTCGCCGATACCGGTCAGGGCATTAGCGAAGCCGTACAGGCGGAGCTGTTCAAACCTTTCGTGCAAGCCGATGCGACGATGACCCGCAAATATGGCGGCGCAGGCCTGTCACTGTCGATTGCGCGCAAGTTGGCCCGGATGATGGGCGGGGACGTTAGCGTGAAGTCGGTCGAAGGCCGCGGCTCCGAATTTACCTTCACGGCCCGTCTTGGCCTTCCAGCCGTGGCCGAAGCGATTGCTGCGCCGGATATGGAGATGGCCGCCGTTCCCGCGAAAACCATCGAGCCGCCTGTGATAGCTCCCGCCCCGTTACCGATCGAAGCTGAAACGGCAACTCTGGCATCGTCAACCGTTGCGTCACCAATGGCGGCGGCCGATCCGGTGATCGCCAAAACACCCATGACCGTCGCTCCGTCCGAAGCGCCACCCGGCTCCTATGAAGCCGAGCTGATCGACCTCATGGTCGCCGCGCCGATGTTTGACGACGTCATCGAGCCCCTGCCTGCGCGCGCGGTGCGTGAACGCGACGGCCTAAACGGCTTGAGCGTTCTCGTGGTCGAAGACCTGCCCAGCAATCAGGACGTGATCAAACTGATGCTGGAGCCGGCAGGTGTGGACTGCATCGAGGCGTTGAGCGGGGCCGAGGCCCTGCGGATTCTGGCTGCGCGCTCTGTCGACGCCGTCATCATGGACATCCGCATGCCCGGCATGAACGGGCTGGAAACCACGCGCCATATTCGCGATATGCCCGGCGTGAAGGGCCAGCTCCCGATCATCGTGCTGAGCGCGGATTCAGCCGGGACCGCGGCCAACAACGCCGTCGCTGCCGGTGCCGATGCTTTTCTGAGCAAACCCGTCATGCGCACCAAGCTGATCGGCGCACTGAACCGTGCGCTGGACCAGAAGCAGGCCGCGCCAAAAAGCGCTGCGGGCTAGTTCAAAGACGATCTAGCGCACGCGACGATCGCGCGGTCGTGTCAACCGCGCGAAGATCAGCCCGCCTATCGCACCCGCGAGCAGCTGAAACAGCAAGCCTACCAAATCACGCGCGCCGCCCACCAGTTGCACGCCGAAGAAGGCTTCTTTCGAGCCCAGCAGAAAGGCGAGGATCGCGGCCGCGCCCGCCACGGCGAAAACGACCGGGCGACCGAATTTCGCCAAACGGTAAAGCAGCAGGCCGACAAGAAAGGCGACCAGAAAACCTGCCAATATACCGAGGAAATATTGCGGCGCGAAATGGCGCAAGTCATAGACCGCCGTGCCCAGCCGCGCGCCGATCCCGATATCCGCGCCGACGCCGTTCAGGCGAGAGATCAGATTTTGCGTCTGCATGAAACTGGCCAGCACGGTCGCCGCCAGAGTCGCTAGCAGCAAGGCAAATAGAAAGCGTAATACGGCCCAAACGATCCTCTTCAGCGTTTGCATGCTGTCCCTCCAATTCCCCTGTCGCGCCGAGTGCGGCTTGCGCTGTTCTGCATAGGCGATACACGCAGGCTAGCTTTAAACAAAGGCCCATCACGATGACACGGACTACCGCCCTGCTTTGCGCCGCCGCCCTGCTGCTCACCGCTTGCCTCGAACCGCAAACTGCGCCGGAGCTGCCGCAGGAGCCATCGAGCCAGTTCCGGCTGGATACTGTCATCGACGGCTTACCCAGCCCATGGGCGGCGGCCGCGCTGCCCGCCGAGGCAGATGCAGATGCAGATGCAGGGGCTGGCTATCTGGTCACCGGCAAGTTCGGCAAGTTGTGGATCGTGCGTGACGGCACCCGAACCGAAGTCACCGGCTTACCCTCGGAGATCACCGCATTGGCGGACAACCGCATCGCGACCGAGGGTCAGGGCGGATTGCTGGACGTCGCGCTCGCCCCGGATTTCGCGCAAAGCGGCGAGATTTTCCTGTCCTATTCATATGGCGATTGGGACGCCAATGGCACCGGGCTGATCCGCGCTACGCTATCCGGCGCGACGCTCCGCGACGCGCAGACGATTTTCCGCGCCGGTCCAGCCAAGGAAGCGGGCTCCCACTATGGCGGCAAGATCGTTTTCCTGCGCGACGGCACATTGCTTCTCAGCCTGGGCGACGCCTTTGCCATGCGTGAGGAGGCGCAGAAGCCGAGCTCTCATCTGGGATCTGTCGTTCGGCTGACCCGCGACGGTAGCGCGGCGGCGGGCAATCCGGACTTTGGTCAGGACGCGGTGCCGGAACTCTACTCCATCGGTCACCGCAATGTGCAGGGCCTCGCAGTAGACTCCGCGACGGGGCAGGTCTGGGAGCACGAACACGGCCCGCGCGGCGGAGACGAGCTGAACCGCCTGGACGCCGGTGCCAATTACGGCTGGCCCATCGTGACGCGCGGGGTGGATTACCAAGGCGCGCGTATCAGCCCGATCGAGGACGACCCGCGCTATGAATCGCCCGTACACGGCTGGGTGCCGTCCATCGCGCCGTCAGGACTCGCCATTTACCGCGGCGATCTATTTGCTTGGGATGGGCAGGCCCTGATCGGCGGTCTGGCGAGCGGCGATTTGCGGCGTGTGGATATACAGACGGGCAGCGAAGTCCGCGTGCTGAGCGATCTCAAAAAGGACGGAGACGCCTTTCGCGTCCGCGATGTCGATGTCGAGCCCGACGGAGCCGTGCTGTTGCTGATCGAGGATTCAGAGAACGGCCGCCTGCTGCGGCTGCTACCGCGCTAAGCTCAGCTGAGAGCCGCCCTAATCGAGTTCGCCGATCGCATGTCGCGAAATTTCCGCGACTGCCTTTCGTAGCACTGAGCGCGCATGTTGGCCGTGCTGTGGATCCTGCAACGCATCGATGATGTCGTCGATGAGCCCGACATCGTCCGGAGCGACCAAGCCAATACGCTCCATCGTCGTCTGACCGTTGATCTCCGCCGTGATGTCGGAGAGCGTGTAGAGCGCGTCTATCAAGGCCAGAGGGTCGTCATCCATTTGTCCGCCACCCGAAACATCCTCCGCGATATAGCTGTCGTCGTGAAAGCTGTGGGCGACCTCGTCGCCATTCACGTCACTACTCTCTGAGATTTTGCGTCGCATACCAGCCTGTTCCAGGTCAGGCCGCCGTGCTGGCCGCCTTGTCTTGTTTCTCAACCACGACGGCATCCAAACCGTCGAAAAATTCCCCGGGCTCAACGTCCAATGCCCGGCAGAACTGCCACAAGCGGCTCGCGCCGATGCGGTTCGTCCCGCGTTCGTATTTCTGGACCTGCTGGAACGTCATGCCGACCCGATGACCAAGCTCCGCCTGAGACAGGCTCTGGCTTGTTCGGAAAAGCCTGAGCATGCGTCCCACATGCTGATCCACATATGTCGTTCCACGTGGTGTCTGCTTCATAGTCATGAGTTTCCAATACCATTTGGATAGTTTCCAATACCATTTGGATAACAACTATAAAGAGAAACATTAACCTATGATAGACTTGTTCTACTGTGAGTTGTGTGCCGTCAAATTCTTTTGTTAAATCGAGACGATTTGGCTCAAATTCAGGAGGTATAGGCTGTTATTTTGTCAGTGACGCCGGGCGGCTCTGGCATAATTTCGGCCAGCTTACGTGTTTGGGCCACCCATTCTGTACGGCGGAACCATGACGCTCGCGTGAGCTGCAGTTAGTTTGAAATGGCCAGTGCGCGCGAGAGGCCGCCGGCAGGCGTCTCGACGATTGGTTCAATGCACTCAGGCACGTCCGATACAGCGCAGGGATTTGAACGCATCCGCCCGGCGCGGGAAGACGAGCGGGCTGCGCGAGTCCCGGAGCGGGTCACGCATATGGTAGCCCGCCTCGCTGCGGCCTACGACCATCGCCCAATGCGACCGTCCATTGGGTAGGATGAAGCGCACCAGCGGGTAATCGCCGCGCGCCATGCACTGGGTGATTAGCGGGTCGGACACAGTGTCGTAATAATGCGCCTGCGCCTTCCCGCCCGTGACTTCGGAAACGCCGTTCCAGATCAGCCAGCCGCGCGGCGTGAAATTGCCCGTGCGTGTCAGCCGCCTGTTCAAATCACCCGGTGTGGTCTGAAAACCCAAATTGCCAAGCGCCATGGCGACCGACGTCACCACGCAGCCGTCCGACGCCATCGTGTCCGAGCTCTTGCCCAGCCGGTCAGAGGCCCAGCGCGGGTCCTTCTGCAGATAGCTGACCCGGTCCGGCAGAAAGCCTGGTTTGGCGGCGCTGGCCGAATGGTCTGCATCGCGCGCAGCGTCCGGCGTCCCGCCGCAAGAGGCGAGCAGCATGGCAGAGCATAGGATGAGTGCAGCCCGGAACATGCGGACTGTGTCGCACGACCGTAGTTTCTGCCCCGTTAAGCGAGACCGCCTAGATGAGCTGGTTGATGCCCTTTTCCGTGCGCGTCGCGATCGCCTCGCCCAGCGGATCGCGCTCCATGAACTCCCCTGCCCGCTCCGCGCCGGCCCGTGCGTAGAAGCGCGCGCCCTCGTCCGTTTCCCCAGCGATGAGCACACCGGACGGCGCGCCGCGACGATGCTCGACCGTGTAGGACAGCAGTCTCCCCGATGGGTTCTCTCCGGCGAGTGCTCGCGCGGGCTCGACCGGATCTTCCTTGCGCAGGCTGAGCTGTTCCGGCGGCTCCCCGCTATAGAGCCCGGCCGCATGTTTGGAGGCCAGCCCGCCATTGGCATAGACGCAGGCCGTCCGGTTCGTCCCGCGCACACGGGCGTGAGCCTCGGCAATGGCGTGGAGTGAGTAGTTGTTCCCCGGCCCACCGAAAAAGGGCAGCCCGCCCGTCAGGCTCAGCGGGCGCTCCCCGCGCGAGAGCCCGATCAACTCCATGGCCTCCAAAGGTACGACCGGGAAACAGCTGTAGAGGTCGTACATATCCGCACCATTCGCCAGCCCGCGCAGCACGGCGGCTTGCGCGCTGGACGCGTGAAACACCTCCCGCTCGATCGGCGTGCAATCGGTCGCCTCATTATGGGCGTGCAGGAAAGTGACGTCGGTGATGCCGAGAGACTTGGCATGACCAAAGGTGGTCATGACGACCGCCGCACCCTGATTGACGCGGTCGCGCGCGACCATGGCCTTGGTATAGGGCGTGGAGACGAGCGGGTTGGTCGCGGACGGCGTGACGATCGCCTCGCCCGACAGGCCCGAGCGCTCGGTCGCAAAAGGGTTGTCGGCGGCGACGGCGGCGAAGCCCCCCCACAGGGCGGCCATGTCGTCCCGGTAGTCCGCAGCGCTTTTGCCCGACGCATGCCTGCGCGCGGTTTCGAACAGGGCGTAGTAATACATCGGCGCGGAGATGCGGTGCATGACAGCCGCCGGGGAGACGATGAACGGCCCGGGTGGATATAAGCCACGATCTTCCAGCGGCTCCTCTCGGCTTTCGTTCCAATCGGGACTTGCGCCTGCCTTTCCGGCCGCCTTGATATTGGCGATGGCTTCTGCGCCGACGATGGCGATCGTTTTCGCCTCGCCGCTCATCAGTAGCCGCGCGGCATCCGCGACCAGTGTCTGCGGTGCCTGCCCGCCGACGTGGGAATAGACATAGCGCTCTGCCGTAATCCCGGCGCGCGCGCAGACGCTAGCCGGAAAATTGTTGCTCGCCCCGAATGGGTTGGGAAAGGCCGGGCCGCTGTCGCCAAACAGCCGCACGCCAAAGCACACATCCACGGCGTTCAACCCACCTGCCGCCTCGCGCAACGCCGTGCCGGCCAGATCCGCCGGGCCGAAGGCGGTGTTGAGGTTTTCCGGGACCGGGCGGCTGTCCTGGCCTGCGCCGATGATGACGGGACGTGTGTCGAGTGTGCTCATGCGGGCCGGGTTACTGCACCCTGACAGCTTCGCAAGCGTGCCGCGCTATTCAGCAGGTAGGAGTTCACCCCAGTCGCTGTCGCTGTCTTCGCGCGGCGCATCCGCGTTCTCCTGCCCCGCCTCTCCACGGTGCTTGCGGATCCAGCGCAGGGCATACCAGCCCACAACGAGCCCCGCCACGACGTTCGCCGCCGCGATACCGCCGTAGAGGCCAGGCGTCTTCGCCACCAGCGACCCTGCATAGGCCAGGGGCAGGAACAGCCCGAGCGAGCGCAACACGTTGAAGCCCAGCGCGTGTTTGGCCCGGTCCATGCCGTTGAAAGCGGCGGCCGCGCAGATCACCATGCCGTAGCCGAAGAGCGAAAACGGCACGATGCGCAGATAGCTCTGCGCCTCGCTCGGGATGTTCGCGTCGGAATTGAAAAGCGCGGCCAATGGCTCACCGAGCGCCCAGAGCGGCACAGCGATGACAGCCGCCCAGATCACGCACAACCCGTAGGAAAACTTGAGCGACTTGCAAATCCGCTCCGGCTTCGACGCGCCCCAGTTCTGCCCGGCGATGGGCGAGAGCGCGGAGGAGAGCGCCAGCAGCGGAATGGTCGAGATCAGCTGCACCTGCCCCGCCACGCCAAAGGCTGCGACCGTGTCCTCGGAGAATGTCGCGAGGATCGCCGTGATCACCATCAGCGTGAACGGGTGCACCATATTGCCGAGCGCCGCCGGGATGGCGACGCGCGCGGCACGCGCCCAATCCGGGATCAGCGATTCAAGCCCCGGACGTTTCCAGCGGATGATGTCCGTCTTGAACGTCAGCATCCAGAACGCGCCGAACATAGTCGCGACCTGCGCGATCAGCGTCCCCAGCGCCGCACCCGCCATGCCCATTTCCGGCAAGCCCCACAGCCCGAAGACCAGCAGCGCCGTCACGCCGATATTTAGCAGGCTGCTCGAACACATCAAAATCGTCGGCAGCAGACTATTGCCCGTCGCGCGCACGATGAAATCGCCCATCATCGCCATGGTCAGAAACGGAACGGCGACGAACCAGATGCGCATATAGCTCTCGATATGTTGCAGCGTCTCCGCGGACGCGCCCAGCAGGGCGAAGAGCGGCGTGGTGATGAACACGCCCAAAAACGCGATAGATCCTGTCACGATGAGCGAAAGAATGATGGTGTGTAGCGCCCGCTCGGACGCCCGCTCCCCGTCGTCCTCGCCCACCGCCCGGCTTACCAGCGAGCTCGCCGCCGCCGACAGTCCGAGCGCCAGACCCGACACCACGGTCGTCACCGGATAGGCGAAGCTGATCGCTGCCAGCTTGTCTGAGCCCAGCTGGCCGATGAAGAGTGTATCGACCAGCGACACGCTCTTCACGGCGAGGATTCCAAAGACCATAGGCCCCGCCATGCGCGCTACTGCGAGCCAGATGGGACCCTCGTCGAGGGCATGGCCCTCATGTGTCGCGTCGTCGGTTTTCTGAGTGTCTGCCATGGGGGCCTTTCAACCCAGGGCTAACAGCTGGTGGATGGGAGCGTTCCAAGGTGCGGCGACATGACGGCGGCGCGTAGAGAGTCTGAAGAAGGCAACGACCCAGCCGCTTCGCGGCAGACCCCTGCCCAAAATCCTTGGAAGGGTGGATTGTTGGGAGGCAAGATCCCACATACTCGCCATGACCGAGAATACCTTCACCCCCCGAGAAATCGTCTCCGAGCTCGACCGCCACATCGTGGCGCAAAGTGACGCCAAGCGCGCCGTTGCCATCGCGCTGCGCAACCGCTGGCGACGCAAGCAGCTGGACGCCTCGCTCAGGGCCGAAGTCACGCCCAAGAACATCCTCATGATCGGCCCCACTGGCGTCGGCAAAACCGAGATTTCCCGCCGTCTTGCCAAGCTGGCCCGCGCGCCCTTCATCAAGATCGAGGCAACCAAATTCACCGAAGTCGGATATGTCGGCCGCGATGTGGAGCAGATTATCCGCGACCTCGTGGAGGCTGCGATCACCCTTCTCAGGGAGAGCCGCCGCGCGGGCGTGACGGCGCAGGCCGAAGCCGCGGCAGAGAACCGGATCATCGACGCGCTGGCCGGTGACAGCGCGAGAGACGGCACGCGGGAGGCGTTCCGCAAACGGCTGCGCGCGGGCGAGCTGGACGACACCGAGGTCGAGCTGGAACTCGCAGACCAGGGCAATCCCTTCGGCGGCATGAATATCCCCGGCCAACCCGGCGGGGGCGGGTCTATCGGCATGATCGATCTGTCGGAAATGTTCGGCAAAGGGCGCACAAAATCGGTCACGATGAAAGTCCGCGACGCCTATGCCCCGCTGCTGGCGGAAGAGGCCGACAAGCTGATCGACGACGACGCGGTCAAGCGCGAGGCCGTGGAGCTGGCGCAAGAGGACGGCATCGTCTTCCTCGACGAGATCGACAAGATCGCCACGCGACAGGATTCCAGAGGCGGCGAAGTCTCCCGCGAAGGCGTGCAGCGCGACCTGCTCCCGCTTATCGAGGGCACGACGGTCGCCACGAAATATGGCCCCGTGAAAACCGACCACATTCTCTTCATCGCGTCCGGCGCCTTTCATGTCGCCAAACCGTCAGACCTGCTCCCCGAATTGCAGGGCCGCCTGCCGATCCGGGTGGAGCTGCGCGCCCTGACCGAAGCCGACTTCGTGCGCATCCTCACCGAACCCGAGGCCAGCCTCATCCGCCAATATACCGCCCTGATGGCGACCGAAGGCGTCACGCTGGATTTCACGGACGATGCCGTCGCCGAGATCGCCCGCGTCTCCGCGCTGGTAAACGCCAGCGTCGAGAATATCGGCGCCCGCCGCCTGCACACCGTCATGGAACGTCTGCTCGACGACATCAGCTTCACCGCCACGGACCGCAGCGGCGAGACGATCACGATCGACGCGGACGCCGTGCGCGGGACGGTCGGCGAGCTGGCGAAGGATCAGGATCTGAGCAAGTTCATCCTGTAAGCTCGACGATGAAGAGGCCCGCGAGCCTCGGGCGAGCGGACGACCTCGGCGCGGTCGATTTCCGATGGTTGAACGAGCATGAAACCCTACACCACACTCGGCCTTGGCGGCGGCTGCCACTGGTGCACAGAGGCCGTCTTCGCATCCTTGCGCGGGGTGAGCGATGTGCAGCAAGGTTTCATCCGGTCCGTGACGCCAAACGACGCATGGTCGGAGGCCGTGCAGCTGACGCTCGACCCGCAAACCATGCCGCTATCCGTGCTGCTCGACATCCACCTACGCACACATGCCAGCCAATCGGCTCACTCCATGCGCGGCAAGTACAGGAGCGCAGTCTATGTGACGGATGACGGTGATGCCGTGCGCAAGACGCTGGCCGAACTCCAATCAGGCTTCGATCGCCCGATCATCACCCAGGTCCTGCGCTTGCGCGACTTCCGCCTGAACGCGCCGCAATTTCTCGACTATTACGCCACCGATCCGACGCGGCCCTTCTGCCGGACACACATCGATCAGAAGCTGGCCCTGCTGCGGCGGGAGTTCGGTGACTACGCGCTTTAGTCGCGCTTGATCCGGCCGATCTATCGGTCGGGGCGACATGCCCGCGCCGCACCGATTATTCCCGCACCAACGACCCGACATGCGAGCGATGTGCGGCGGTCCGTGCGGATCGACTTTGAGTCTATCGCCCGGGCTCCAGCGCCGCCGCGAGCTCCGGTACGTCATAGGCGTCGCGGTAATATCGTGGTTGCTCGATGGCTTCCGTCACCTGTTCCAGCGCATAGGCAAAGGACAGGACGTTCGCGTCATCGCCTGCACCGGCCATGATGGAAAAGCCGAGCGGCACGCCGTGGACCGTGCCCATGGGCACAGATGCGTGGGGGTAGCCCGCGACCGCCGCCATATAGCCTGCCCCCGCCCAGGCGGGCCAGGTGTCGCCATTGATCGGATCGACACGCGATGACAGCGGGCCGGAGGGGCTGACCAGTGCGACGACGTCGTTCTCGGCCATCAGCCGGTCGATGCCGTTTGCCCCCGTCGCGCGCTGCACATTGGCTTTCGCGGCGACATAGTCCGCATCGTCGAGACCGGGACGCGCGTCGGATGTGTCGAACAGGCTCTGGTCGAACACGGCCATCTCGCGCGGCTCGGCCTTGTTCCACTCTCGCAGCTCACTCAGCGATCGAACGGGAATGTCGGCCGGGCTGTCGGCGAGATACTCACCCAGATGCGCGCGAAACTCGCTCTCCAGCACATTGAGGCTGTCCGCGCCGTAGCTGTCCAGACCCAGATCGAATTCCTCGATCTCCACCAGCTCGGCGCCTGCGCGGCGCAGGCTGTCCAGCCCCTCTTCGAATCTGGCCTTGATGTCCGCGCTAGACCCTTGGGCGAAACGGAGCACGCCGATACGCTTGCCGCGTAAGCTGTCCGCGTCGAGCGCAGCTGCATAGCCGCTGGAGCCATCGGTCGCCATCGCATCCATCATCAGCGCCGCGCCGCGCACGCTGCGCGTCATCGGTCCGGCCGTGTCCTGAGTGCTGCTGATCGGCACAATGTATTGCTGGCTGATGACGCCCACAGACGGCTTGAACCCGACGATGCCGTTCACATTGGACGGGCAGATGATGGAACCATTGGTCTCGGTCCCGACGGCGCCAGCCGCGAGCCCCGCTGCGATGGCCGCGCCGGAACCGGAGCTGGATCCGCAGGGGCTGCGGTCGAGCATATGCGGGTTTCGGACCTGACCGCCGACGGCCGACCAGCCGGAGACGGAGTCGCGCGACCGGAAATTGGCCCATTGCGAGAGGTTCGTCTTGCCCAGGATCACAGCACCTTCGCTGCGCAGTCCGGCCACCAGCGGGCTGTCGCGACCCGTCACATTGTTCGCCAGTGCATAGGCGCCTGCCGTCGTGGCGAGCCCTGCGTCCTTCGTCTCGATATTGTCCTTGAGCAGGATCGGCACGCCGTCCAGCGGGCCCAAGGGTTCACCCGCCGCATGGCGAGCATCTGACGCGCGGGCCTGTTCCAGCGCAGCGTCGTTGAGGGCCAGCACGGACCGCAGGCGCGGGCCGTTGCGGTCAATCGCGTCGATGCGGTCGAGATAGGCCTGCGTCAGCTCTTCGGAGGTCAGCTCGCCCGCGCGCAGTCTGTCCGATAACTCCGGCAAGCTCAGAGCCGTCAGCCCGTTCGCCGCGAAGCGCATGCCGTCATAGTCGGCGGACGCTGCCGGGGCATTGATCTCGGTCGAGGTGTTGTCCGCTTGTGGCGCGCAGGCCGCCAGGGTGAGGATGGACGCAGCGATCAGGGCATTTCTCATGGCCAATGATTGGCCCATGACGACGCGCGGGACAAGAGATAGTCGGGTTCAGGACCCGAAGACCCGCTCCAGCGCCTCGGAGTAGTCGCGCGAAAAGCGCTGTGTCACCGCGGCCTCCGCCATGATGTTGAAGGCGTGCGGCGCGCCGGAATAGACGTTCATGTCAAGGCTCACGCCTGCGCCCGCCAGCCGGGCTGCGAAGGCGAGGTTCTCCGCAAAGAACAGATCGAGACTGCCCGTGCCGATCCAGACTGGCGGGAAATCCGACACATCCATGAGTGCGGAGGGGACATGGGCGGCGACCGGGTCGATCCGGTTCAGATAGGCATCCCAGCCATAACGATTGCTCTGCCGCGTCCAGATGAACTCGCCAGAGGTGGGAAGCGCGCGGCAGTCCGGGCCACCCGTCGCGGGGTCGAGCATGGGATAGACGAGGTGCAGCAGCGCGATCTCGCCGGGCAGGTGAGCGCGCGCGGCCGCCACCGTGCTGATCGCCATCAACCCGCCCGCGCTGTCTCCGCTGACAACGATGCGGTCCAACGGCGTGTCCTGCGCGGCAAACAGCAGTGCCGCGAGCCCGTCCATCACGGCGGCCGGCGCGCGATGTTCGGGCGAGAGGCGGTAGGCCGGCGCGAGCACGCTCACGCCCAGCTGCGCACAGAGCGCGGCATTGCGGTCGCGTGACCCTTCGGGGCTGCCCATCACCATGCCGCCGCCGTGGAAATGCAGCAGCAGACCACGCGGCGTGCCCGGGGGCGTGAAGCGAAGAGCGCGCACATCCGGCTCTCCGGGACAGCCGGGGATCATGATCTCCTCCACGCGCACGCCATCCGGCAGCGGGGCGGGTTCGGGCTGCAGGGCGGCGAAGGTTTCGCGGATAGTCGGCAGGGTCGCGTCGGACCATGCAAAGCGCGGCATGTTGTCGATCAGCGGCAGCAGTTCCGGATCGTGCAAATCTCGCGTGTCCATCTCAGCTCCCTCGCAAAAAGACATACCACGCGCCGGAGCCGCCGTGCCGGACATGGGCGGGCGCGAAGCTGGCCACATAGGGGCGCAGGTCCGGCGCGTTGAGCCAGCCTGGCAGGCTGGTCCGCAGCACGCCCTCCAGCCGTGGCCCCTTGCCCGTGATGACCAGCAGGCAGCGGCCCGAGCGTTTGGCCGTGCGCATCAGCGCTGTGCCGAGCGCGGCGTGCGCCTGTTCGCGGGTCATGCCGTGCAGGTCGACTTTTGCGTCGATCTCCACCCGGCCGCGGCGCACGGGGCGCTCAGTGTTGGTCGGCACAGCTCCAGTCGGATTGGCCTTGGCGGTTTGCAGCGCGGGCAGTCGCATCATCGCGCCAAAGTCCTCGCGGGTTGGGAGCGGCTTGGCGGCCTGCGGGCCATGCGGACGGCGGCGCGGGGCGACCGTGCGCGCCACCCGGTTCCAGACGAGGCGTTCGGAGGCGTCCAGCTTTCGGTTCATGTCGCCCGGAGCAGGATGAGTATGGAGACGATCGGCATCAGACCCGACCAGATCCTCAATCGCCGCTGCCCGACATCATTGTTCAGCAAGTAACGTCGATAGCTGCTGAACGGTCGGAGGGCCAATTCCCCGCCATTGTCGTGATCCCATGTGCGATAGTGGAAGAAGGACAGCTCATACCCATCCTTTTCCACCGCCTCCCGCCACGCCGCCTTCATGCCGAGATAGGTGAGCACGTTCACGCCCATCAGCCAGATGACGAAGGTGACCCACAGAATCCCGAGTATCATGGCGTGGCCATCGCGATCCGCACCGTGTCCGGCGCCAGATGCTTTGGCACCAGCACGGTCCAGCGCACCGGGTGTTTCATCACGCCGGCCCGCGCGCCCGCTTCCGCACCCGAGCCGAAGAAGAGGTCACCGCGCAAGGAACCACGGATCGCGCTGCCAGTGTCTTGGGCCACCACCAACAGCCCGCTGTCGACGCCTCGGTAGTCGCGCGCGCGTGTCGGGAGTTTCGTGTTCATCCAGACCAGCGTGCCGTAGGGGTGCGCGCGCGGGTCGACGGCAATAGACGCCATGGGTGTGAGCGGCACGCGCATCGCACCTCTGGGTCCTTCGCCCGGCCGGATCTTCTGCTCGGTGAAGAAGATATAGCGCGGGTTCTCATTCATCAGCGCGCGCGATTTCACTGGTCCGGCCTCCGCCATCCACGCCTCGATATCGCGCTTGGAGCTGCGGTCCTTGGTGAGCTCGCCCCGTTCGATCAGCACGCGCCCGATGGAGCGGTAGGGCTTTCCATTATTGCCCGCATAGGCGGCGCGCAGGATCCGGCCGTCGGAATATCGCAATCGTCCGGAACCCTGAATCTGCAAGAAGAAGACATCGATGGGTTTGCCGTAAGCGATGACGCGCGCACTGCGCGGGCCGATCTGCGCGCGCGGATGGTTTTGCACCGCCTTTGACTTCGGTTTGGCCAGGATGGCTTCCGAATAGACCGCGTCCGGCCTGATGCGCACATCGACCTCCGGTTCGTAATAGCCCGTCAGCAGACCCTCGCTCTCCGTCTCCGTCGCGAGCGAGAGCGGGGCAAAGCGTGTCTCGAAAAAGCGCTTGGGATCGCTCGCGAACTGCGCGTCCAGACAGGCGGGCTGCCAATCGCCGTAGGAGCCGTATTGCGGCAATTCGGGATTGAGCGCTTGGGCGCTATCGGCCTTCAGCATCGCTTCGCAGCCGCGGCGGAAAGCGGACAGGGCGGGACCCAGATCGGAGCTGTCCCAAAAAGGCAAATTGGCGAAGAGGTCGGGCGCTTCGACGACACGCTCCGGCGGTGGCTCTGTCGGGGCGGGCGGCGGCGCGGGAATCGGCGGCGCCGCGGGCGGCTCGAGCTGCGGTCTCGCGATCACGACGGGACCGCTGGTGCGCGGGTTGTTGGGATCGACCACGACGACCGGGCCGAGATCGGGCAAAGGTTGAGGCGTATCGATGGTCGCGCAAGCGGACAGGCCGACGAGCGCAATCAGTCCGCCAAGCGCACGGCGCATCGCCTACGTCCCTGAGGGTTTGGTATCCGGGGTCGGGTCGGCAGGCAGGTCGTCGCCCTCGGACGGTTCCACATCCGCCAGCCGCCATGCGGGGTCTTTTGATCCGATCGCGCGGCTATAGGTCCAGACTTCGGAGATCGAGCTCAGCATATCCGGATCGCCCTCGACCAGCTCTCCGCTCTCGCTGCGCAGGGCCGATGCGATTTCGGCCTCATAGAGCACGCGGATGATGGCCGTGCCGTCCTCGACGCGCGCCGTCTTGATGGCACAGGTGCGCAGGCGGCCGAGATCTGTGACCTGAGTGAGGTTCTGCGCTTCGCGGTCGGTGATCGCCGCGTCGTAGACGGCGTAGGTGTCGGCCGTGAGCAGCTCGCCCAGCGTCTCCCGATCGCCGGAGGCAAAGGCCTCCAGGATCATGGAATAGGCCGTTTTCGCACCGTCGATGAATTGTGCGGGCGAAAAGCCCGGCTCGGCCTGCAGCACGGCGGACAGGCCCGTGCCGTCATCGACCTCCGGCTGGCTGCGCTCTCGTGGGGTCTTGTCATCGCCGCCGAATACCTCGTCCGGGTTGAAGGCGTCTTCGGGTCCGCGCCCCACCGACTTGCCGAGCACCGAGTAGAAGGCGACACAGATGACCACGGCAATCGCGGCGTAGAAAACAATTTCGAACATTGGACCCATGTCACCCCATATAAGCAGCGCGCCTCCTATTGGAAGCGTGCAATGGCCGTGTTAGCGCGCGCCGCATATGACTTACGTGCCGCGCCCCCATGCGGTGCTGTTTCAATAGAGGAACATGACATGGCGAAGACGCCCAAAGAGACGAAGAAGAAGCCTGCGAAAGCTCCGGCCAAGAAGAAGGCCGCCAAAAAGGATGCCGAGCTGGATAAACTGATGGAGGGCGGAGCGCCTGAAGCCCCTGCACAGGACGCACCTGCGCCAGAGGCCGAACAGGCCGGACCGCCCATGATGTCCGTGCTGGCACAATACCTAAAGGACTCCAGCTTCGAGAACCCGGCCGCGCCGGATAGCTTGCGCGCGGGTCTGCCCCAGCCAGAGGTCAATATCGACCTGGCGATCGGCCGTCAGGTATTTGACGACAACACGCTGGAAGTGTCGATCCGCATGAAGGCGCATGCCATGCGCGACGGCAAGACGGCCTTCATCGCGGAGATCGACTACGCCGGTCTGTTCGCGATCCAGAATGTCGGTCTGGAACAGATGCAGCCGATGATGATGATCGAATGCCCGCGCGTGATCTTCCCCTATGCGCGCAAGATCCTCGCCGACATGACGCAGGACGGCGGCTTTCCGCCCGTTATGCTCGATATGCCCGATTTCGCCGGCATGTTCCGCGACGAGATGATGCGCCGCGCCCAGGAACAGGGTTTGAACTAGGCAGGGCTTGAACGGCCCTCTCACCCCTCGCGGGTGAATTCGAACCAGTAAGGGGTCCGGCCTTCGCGCCGGGCCTTGGCCTCATATTTCGTGCCGGGCCAGCCTTCGGGCGGCTGCTTCGGATCGCGGTCGTTCATGGCGAACCCCGCGCCGGGATTCTTGCGCTGATGGCTGCGAAAGCGCGTCAGCGCCCAATCGACATAATGCGGAATGTCGGACGCGAATGTCAGCTGCCCGCCCGGTTCGATCACCCGTGACAACTCCTGAATAAACGCCGTGCGGATCAGGCGGCGCTTATTGTGCCGCGCCTTGGGCCATGGGTCCGGGAACAGGATGTAGACA
This sequence comes from uncultured Algimonas sp., assembly GCA_937923575.1. Lineage (GTDB taxonomy): Bacteria > Pseudomonadota > Alphaproteobacteria > Caulobacterales > Maricaulaceae > Litorimonas. The sequence continues at coordinate 38,494 of CALDUL010000021.1, read as the reverse complement.
CGCGCAAAGCTCGCATCCGGCACGGGTTCCAGAAACTCGCGCACATCACCGCGGAACAGGCGCAGATTGTCGAGCCCCTCTTCCGCAGCGCCTCTGACCACTTTCGCCGTGCCGTTCAGAAACGGCTCCGCACCGAGAACATTCACCTCCGGATGGGTGCGCGCGAGGTGCAGCACATGACTGCCCATGCCGTAGCCGATCTCCAGCCAGAGCGGCTTGCCGTCGGCCGCACTCGGGAGCGCATCGCCCGGCGCAATCGAGAGTCGTGGCCAGTGTTCGGCCATGACCGCTTCCTGCGACGCCGTGAGCGTGCGGCCCTTGGCGCGGCCAAAGGTGCGGAAAGTCGTCTTGTCTTTATGGTCGAGTGGCATGGCGGCGCCGTTAGCGCCCCCAGCTCTCTACGCCAAGCGGGCGCGCCAGCCCTTATTCACCAGAGCTTATTCCGCAGCGTCCTTGGCGAGGCTGCGTGCGAGTTCCAATATCTGGCGGCGCACAGCCTTGCTCTTTATCTGGCTGACGGCCTTGGCCAGGGCGACGCCGTCCGAGCTGTTGATGAAGTCATAGACGATCGGCATCTGGTCTCCGTCGGCAAACTCGCCCGCCTCGATCTCATTGGTCAGGCCTTCGAAGAAAAAGGCGATCGACACTTCGAGCACTTGCGACAGACGCCATAGGCGCGACGCACCCACACGGTTCGCGCCGCGTTCGTATTTCTGAACCTGCTGAAAGGTGACGCCCAGCTGGTCACCAAGTTTTTCCTGACTCATTTTCAGGATCTGCCGACGCATGCGAATGCGCGAGCCGACATGGACGTCGACCGGGTTAGCCGATCGCGGCGCATGTTTATTTATCATTGTCTCTTCCCGATCCCATCGTTCCCGGCGCGTGGTGCCCCCACCGAAATCGCGAACGAAAGTGTATTTTGTGCGGCTCGCCGCTCCTTTGATTTTACCGTCAGGCGACCCGCATCCCCACGATGCGTCAGCCTATCCGGCGCTTTGTAACGCTCATTAGAAGTAAAACGAGATTAAGCAAGGCAAGGCCGCAATTAACAAGAAGGATTCGCGATGGGCCGGAGCGGTCCGAACCCGCTTTTCCCCCGGCCGGGAGCGGCAGAACCGTGTCGATGAAGGTCGGCTGCGCTTCTCCTCGTGGTTGTGGCGCGAGGTCGACCACCCGGCCATAGGCATCGAAGCTGCCGGTGACCCCATTCGCCGCCGCGCGGATCAATGGCAGCCCTTCCTCTATGGCGCGATAGCGCGCGATGGCGGCGTGATGATCCAGCCCGATCGTGCGCCCGAACCACGCGTCGTTCGACTGGTTGAGAATGGCCTGCGGGTCCTGTGCGCCGCCTCTGCGCGTCAGTCCGGGGAAAATCACCTCATAGCAGATCTGCGCGCTGATCGGCGGCAGGCCGGGATAGTTCGCGGGCGACTTCGCATCCGCCGGGGTGAAGGAATTGAGCGCGGTGGAGACCAGTCGCGCGCCGAGGTCTTCGACGATCTCGCCGCCCGGAATGAACTCGCCGAAGGGCACCAGCTTGCGCTTGTCATTGAAGGCAGCGACGGTCGGCACGCCGGCCGCGTCATAGGAAATCGCGACCGATGCGTTGTAATAGCGCCAATCCGGCTGACCCGTCTTGGGGTCGGGAGAGATCTCTTCGCGCACCGAGTTGATGATCCAGACCGGCGGGGTGTCGTCATATTGCGCCAGCGCGCCGCCCATGCCGTAGAGCAGGTCATAGTCCTCCATTACGACGCCGAGCACGGCGCTCTCCGGCCAGATGAGATGGGTGATGTCTTCCAGGCCCGGCTGCAGGCTCTGGTCGATGAAGGCTTGGGTGATGGCGCCGCGCGTGCGCGGATCGAGCTGTTCACTCTGCCGGAAAGGGACCGTCACGATGCGCAAGGCTATACCGGGTTGGTTGCCCGTGACCGCTGCGCCCAGTCGTAGCGCGCCGTAGCCAAACGCCATAAGGAAGAGCGCCGCTGCGCCTGCGCCCGCGACCCAGTCTCTCTGCAACAGGATTCTGGCCAGTCCGACCGCACCGATCAGCATGAGCATCGACAGGCCGTAGATACCGACGAGCCGCGCCCCCTGGCTGATCGCGCCGCCCGGTTCGAACGCATAGCCCGGCAAGTTCCATGGGAAGCCGGACAGAATATGCCCGCGTGCGAGTTCGGCCAGCATCATGACCGCGATGAAGCTCACAGCGGCGCGCCAGGACGAACGCCCATCCGCCATGACGCGGGCTGTCCACCATCCGGCGGCCGCCCAGAAGAGCGCGAGCAGGACGGCCAGCCCCCCGACCATGGGCGGTGCGAGCGCAACGAATGTCGGGCCGCGTTCGACAAAGGCGGATGCGATCCAGAAACAGCTGGCCGAGAACCAGCCCAACCCGAAAACCAGCCCGGTACGAAATCCCGCGCGGCCAGCGCTTGCCTGCTCCGCCCCCGCCCGGCCTTCGCGCGCCCACTGGCTAACGCCGTGCAATCGGATGAACAGCCCGGCCAGGCCCAGCAGCGTCAGCCCCCAGAGGTGAAACGGTGCAAAGCCGAAGACGGTGATCGCCCCCAGCGCGAGCAGGCCGAGTGTGTGGAGCCAGCCTTGTCCTGTCCAAGAGAGGCCACTCCCGGCGGAGACACTCATTTCTGGGGTGGGGCCGCAGTCGTTGCGGGTTTGGGCACGGGCGCTGGTTTCTTCGCCGCCGTCAGTGTCACGCGCAGGCGCTTCACCCGGCGTGGATCGGCATCGAGCACCTCCATCTCCACCCCCTTGGGATGGACGATGATCTCGCCGCGTTCGGGCACGCGGCCCGCCAGGGTAAAGACCAGTCCTCCGAGCGTGGTGACCTCTTCTTCCTCGTCGCGCGTGGCGAAGTCGCGGCCGATAGCGTCCTCGAAATCGTCGATCGACACGCGTGCGTCCGCTTCCCAAGCGCGGATGCCGCCGTCCAGCGTCAGGGATTTGATCTCGTCCATGCCCTCGTCATGCTCGTCCTCGATGTCGCCGACGATGGGCTCGATTAGGTCTTCGATGGTGACCAGCCCGTCCGTGCCGCCATATTCATCGACGACGACCGCCATGTGAATGCGCCGCGCCTGCATCCGCCGCAGCAGGTCTTGGGCCAGCATGGACGGCGGCACGAAGAGCACGGGCCGCTTTATGGTGCGGATGACTTTCCGGTCGGGATAGGTTTTGGCGGACCGGCCCCGCGCGTCGAACATGAGATAAGGCATCAGATCTTTGATGTGTACCATGCCCACAGGGTTATCGAGCGTGTCCTCATAGACCGGCAGGCGCGAATGGCCGGCCTCGCGAAACGCCTTGGAGAGCTCCTTGAGCGAAGCGGATTTTTCGGTCGCGACGATGTCGGCGCGCGGAACCATGACGTCGTCTACGCGCAGCAGATGGAAGCGCTCGGCGGCGTCCATCATGCGCTCCTGGGCCTGGGCTTTCTCGGTCGGAGAGGCGGGCTGGTCGGGCTCCGACGCGCGGCGTAGAACCTTGTCCAGAAGCGATGGTCTATCTTGGGAGATTTTTGGAGGCTTCGGTTCGGGAGGCATGATCCGGACTGACTTGTGACGCGGCGTAGGGATTGTCAATTCCGAGCCTCGCCAGCGCGCGCACTTCTATTGCCTCCATTACGGCGGCCTGGTCGTCCTCGACATGGTCATGACCGAGCAGGTGCAGCACGCCGTGCACCAGCATGTGGGTGACGTGATGTTCGAACGTCTTGTCCTGATCGCGGGCTTCGCGGGTCAGCGTCTCAAAGGCGAGGATTACGTCCCCCCAAATAAAAACAGGAGTGCGGCCCGGCGCGTCCTGCGGAAAGGACAGCACATTCGTCGGCTTGTCCTTTCCCCGGTAGTCGCGATTGAGCTGATGAATCTGCGCATCATCGGTCAGCAGAACCGACAGTTCACCCTTCGGCTCGATCCCGGCTTCCGCAAAAGCCGCCTCGCAGGCGGAGCGGACCAGACCGGAAAAGTCCGGCCAGCCCCTTCCGCCTCGCGCGCCCTCGCCGCCACGCGCTATGTCGATGGACAGCGAGACCTAAGCCGCCACACGGTCGTCCGCGCCTTGCGTCCAGCGGCCCAGCGAGGCGTCGGAGTTCATCTTGGCGCGGTGGGAGAAGGCGGCTTGTGCGGCATCGTAATTCTCCGCCTTGCCCTGCCAGGCAAATAGCGCGGATTGCTGTAGCGCACGACCGAAGCTGTAGGTCAGCTTCCACGGGAAACCGCCGACCTTGTTCATCATGTCGAGATTGCGGGTTGCTTCCTCATTGTCCTGACCGCCGGACAGAAACGCGATGCCGGGCACCGCGCTGGGCACGGTGTCCTTGAGCACTTTGATGGTGCGGGCGGCGATCTCTTCGCGGGTTGGCTGCTGCGCGCATTTTTTGCCGGCGACGACCATGTTGGGTTTCAGCACAGTCGCTTCGAGCGCCACGCCCTGCTCATACAGCTCGGTGAAGAGCGAGTTCAGCGCGCGCTCGGTGACTTCGTGGCAGCGCTCGACAGAATGTGCGCCGCCCATCAATACTTCTGGTTCGACGATGGGCACGATGCCCGCTTCCTGGCAGAGCGCGGCGTAGCGACCGAGCGCGTGGGTATTGGCCTTGATACCGCCGTCAGACGGCGTGCGGCCGACGGTGATGTCGGGATGGCTGATCTCGATCACGGCGCGCCATTTTGCGAAGCGCGCGCCCAACTCGTAATAGTCTGCCAGCCGTTCGCGCAGACCGTCCAGGCCCTGCGTGATCGTCTCGCCCGGGCGCCCCGCCAGTGGCGTAATGCCCTTGTCGACCTTGATGCCGGGGATTGCACCGGTCGCCTTGATGAGGTCGACCAGCGGCGTGCCATCGGCCGCCTTTTGGCGCAGCGTTTCTTCGAACAGGATGACGCCAGAGATGTGATCATCCATCGCCGGGCGGGTGCGGAACAGCATCTCGCGCCAGTCGCGGCGGTTCGGCTCGATGTTTTCGGTGCCGATCGAGGCAAAGCGTTTGCCGATCGTGCCCGTGCTCTCGTCTGCTGCGAGAATGCCCTTGCCGGGCTGAACCATGGCTTCCGCCACAGCCACCATTTCATCGAGGTTCTTCATGATTACGCTCCGTTGGCTTTGGTTTTTTCAGTGACAATTTTCACGCCGGGCAGTTCCTTGCCTTCCATCCATTCCAGGAAAGCGCCGCCTGCCGTCGACACGAATGTAAAGTCGTCCACCGCGTCAGCCGCCGCGAGGGCCGCGACCGTATCGCCGCCACCCGCCACCGCGATCAGCTTGCCGGACTTTGCCAATTTGGCGGCATACTTCGCCGCTTCGATGGTCGACGTGTCAAACGGCGGCGTTTCAAACGCGCCCAGCGGTCCGTTCCAGATCAGCGTTTCGGCTTTATCCATCGCGTCCATCAGCGCGGTCACCGTGTCCGGCCCGACGTCGAGGATCATCTCTTTTTTCTTCACACCGTCCGGCGCGGACACGCGCGTCTTCGCGCCTTCCTTGAATTCGGTCGCGGTGACGACATCGACAGGCAGGATGATCTTGCACTTGGCTTTTTTGGCGGCCTTCATGATGTCGGTCGCCTTGCCTATGAGGTCCGGCTCAGCGAGGCTTTTGCCGACGTCCAGCCCCTGGGCCAGCAGGAATGTATTGGCCATGCCACCGCCGATGGCGAGCATGTCCAGCTTGGTCACGAGATGCTCCAGCAGGTCGATCTTGGAGCTGACCTTTGCGCCGCCGACGATCGCCATGACGGGCTTTTTCGGGTGGTCCAGTGCTTGGGCGAGATGATCGAGCTCGCGCTCCATGGCGAGGCCTGCATAGGTCGGCAGATGATCTGCGATGCCCGCGGAGCTCGCATGCGCGCGGTGGGCGGCGGAAAAGGCGTCCATCACGAAGACATCGCCCATGGAGGCGAATTCCTCTGCCAGCTCGGCGGCATTGTCGGTCTCGCCGGGAAGGAAGCGCGTGTTCTCGATCAGCATGACCTCGCCCGGCTCCATCGTCTTGATGGCGTTGACATTGGGCGTGGACAGAAAACGCACGGGCGCCTGCAGCGCTTCGGCGAGCGCAGGCGGCACGAAGCCCAGCGATAGCCCTTCATTGTTCTCGCCCGGCTTGGGGCGTCCGAAATGGCTCAGCAGCACGACTTTGGCACCGGCCTCGCGCAAGTGTTCGATCGTCGGCAGGGCGGAACGCAGCCGCGTATCATCACTGATACGCCCGTCCGCGTCGCGCGGCAGGTTGAAATCGACACGCACGAGAGCGGTCTTGCCAGCGAGTTCGGCTGTTTCCAGTCGGCGAATTTTCATATCCGGTTTCGTCCTTGAAATTATGGTCAGATGCGCGCGCCTATGCCCGCGTATTGCCCATAAGTCTTGCCACATCGATCATCCGGTTCGCAAACCCCCACTCATTGTCATACCAGGCGATGACCTTGACCAGATTGCCGTCCACCGATTTGGTCAGCAAGCTGGCGAAGGTCGCGCTGTGCGGATCGTGGTTCAGATCGCTGGAGACGAGCGGGTTGCGCGAATAGCAGATTATGCCCTGCATGGGACCGGCCACGGCTTCGCGCATGGCGGCGTTGATGTCGCGCGCCGAGACCTTGGTTTCGGGCTGGAAAGCGAGGTCGATCATGGAGACATTGGCCGTCGGCACGCGCACGGCCGCCCCCACGAGCCGGCCTTCCAATTCGGGTATCACCTGCCCGACCGCCTTGGCCGCGCCCGTGCTGGTCGGGATCATGTTCAACCCGGCGGCTCGCGCGCGGTAGAGGTCCTTGTGCGAGTTATCGAGAATGCGCTGATCCTGGGTATAGCTGTGTACCGTGGTCATGAAGCCGCGCTGGATGCCCACCGCATCGAGCAGCACTTTGGCGATGGGCGCAAGGCAGTTGGTCGTGCAGGATGCGCAGGAGACGAGCTTGTCGTCGGCGCCGAGGTCCGCGTGATTGACGCCGTAGACGATGGTCCGGTCCACATCCTTGCCCGGTGCGGAGATCAGCACCGCCTTGGCCCCGCCCGCGAAGTGCGGCTGACACGCATCGCGCGAGCGGAACAGGCCGGTACATTCCAGCACCACATCCGCGACCGACCAGTCGACCTTGGCGGGATCGCGCTCATGGCTCATGGTGACGCGGCCCAAGCCGTAATCGATCCAGTCATTGTCGGGACGACCGCTGGTCTCCACTGGCGCGCCGAAGCGGCCGTGCACCGAGTCATAGCGCAGCAGATGTGCCGAGGTCGCCGTGTCGCCGGGTGAGTTGACCAGCACCAATTCCATATCGGTGATACGGTATTCGTGTAGCGCGCGAGCGATGAGCCGCCCGATCCGGCCAAAGCCGTTGATCGCAATTTTGATTGCCATGTGCGTGTCTGCCTTCGTCCCTGGCGCGAAATGCACCCGTAAATTTCGCTCTCCAGTGGAGCCGCGTGATAGGCGCTCCTAGCCATCCCTGCCAGCAAATCCCGTGCCTTAACGCGATGATTTTGCGGCAATAAAGGGGATGTTAACCATGTCTTCGGCATGACAGCGCTGACATGTCCCGCGACGCAACCGATTCGATTTCCAATGCCGTTTCCGGGTCTTCCGGCATCGATGCAGCGTCCGCGCGACTCCGCCGTGCGCTCGACATGATGGAAGGCCGTCTGCCGCAATTGCTCGACCGCCTGTCCCGAAGCGAGACGCAATTGTCAGAATCCTCGGGCATGGCCAGCGACCGCGCACAGCTCGCCGCCCGGCTCGACGAGGTGACGGCCCGTGCCAATGCGCTGGAGACTGAGCGCGACCGCATTCAGGCCGAGGCCAGTGCCAATTCGCAGCGCATAGACGCGCTGACCGCGCGCACCCGGACCGAACTCGATACCACCATCGCCACACTGCGCGACATGTTGGGAGGTTAGGACCGTGGGCAAGGTCAGTTTGAATATCAATGGCCGCGCCTACGGGTTGGGCTGCGAGGCGGGCGAGGAAGAGCGGCTGATGCGCCTTGGCCAGAAGCTGGACGCGCGCGTGGCGAGCATGGCCGCGCAATTCGGCCAGATCGGCGATCTGCGCCTGATGGTCATGGCGGGGATCACGCTTCTCGACGAGATGGACGATCTGAACACCTCGCTCGAAGCCGAAGTCGGCCGCCGGATCGGGACGCTGCAGAAAGATCATACGGCGCTGACGGAAACGCTCGCCAAGACCGAAGAACGCGCCGCGCGCGAGCTCGATGCCGCAGCCGACAGGGTCGAGCGCATGCTGTCCATGCTGGGCCCGGCCGAGTCTTAGACGCTTCGTTTCGCAACCGCGCTGTCGCACGCGCGCAAATCTCACTGATCTCTCTCGGCACCGCCGACAGCGCTTGCCAAGCCGACAGCGCTACCCCACATGAGGTGTGACGGTTTCTGCGGGTTGCGTGATTGGCACTAATCCACCGGACCTTACTGTATCCTTCGGGAGCTGGCTCTGTTCGGACCGTGGTTCGTTTAATTCCGGCACCCACCTCAAAATGAGGTTTCGAGGATTTCGTCGCCACCACGGACTTTGTGGGGCCGTCACAAACCTCCAAGACTTTCGAGATCAAGCCAAGCCGCGCCACAGCGCTTTTACCCACTCCGCAGCCAAGCGGGGCGGGGTTATTCGTTGTGCCGTCGGGAGCGCCTAGACGCGCTCGATGATGATGGCCGGCGCCATGCCCCCCGCCGCGCACATCGTGACCAGACCATAACGACCGCCGCTGCGCTCCAGCTCGTCCAGCGCTGTGCCGATCAGGATCGAGCCTGTCGCCCCAATGGGATGACCGAGCGCCATGGCGCCGCCGTTCACGTTCACCTTCTCCCGGTCGAGATCGAGGTCGCGGATGAACTTTTCGGCGACCACGGCAAACGCTTCGTTGATTTCCCAGACGTCGATATCGTCCTTGCTCAGCCCGGCGCGTTCCAGCGCCTTTTTCGCGGCTGGAACGGGCGCGTTGAGCATCAGCGTCGGGTCGTCGCCCATATTGATGGCCGTCACGATCCGCGCGCGCGGCTTGAGCCCGTTTTCTTCGGCAAATTCCTTGGACGCCAGCAATAGGGCCGCCGCGCCGTCGACGACGCCGGAGCTATTGCCCGCATGATGGTAGTGCTCCCAATTGTCCTTGAGCTCGGGATAGCGCTGCTCGACCAGTGAACCGTATGTGGTGCCGTTTTCGTCGACCGGAATGTCGCGCCACATTGAGAACACAGTCTTCAGCCCGCCGAGCCCTTCCTTGGTGGTCTGGGGCCGCGGGAACTCCTCGCGGTCGAGCGCGATGGTCTGCCCGTCCTCTTCCATTACGGCGACGAGCGATTTGTCGAAGCGGCCTTCCTCGATCGCACGCGCGGCACGTTGTTGGCTGACCAGCGCCAGATCGTCCAGCGCGTCGCGGTCGATGCCTTCCAGCTTGGCGATGGCATCCGCCGCCACGCCCTGCTGGGTTTGGGGGTGCTTGGCCCGCAAGGACAGATTACCCGCATCCATCATCGGTGGCACTTTCGGATCGGCGATGGACGCCGTGTAGCTCATCATCTCGCAGCCGCCAGCGACGACGCAGTCTTCCATGCCCGCCATGATCTGCGACGCGGCGAGCGAGACGGAGGTGATGCCCGAGCCGCAGAAACGGTCCAGCGTCATGCCCGACGCGCGCACGTCATATCCCGCATCCAGCGCCGCCATGCGGCCCATGTCGGTGCCTTGCTTGCCCACTTGCGTCGACGTCGCCCAGATCACGTCATCCACCTTCGCCGTGTCGAGATCGTTGCGCTCCGCGAGAGCCTTTAGCACGGTAGCGGACAGATGCTGCGGGTGGAGATGGGCGAGCGATCCCTTGCCGATCTTGCCAATGCCGCGCGGCGTGCGAACGGAATCGATGATATAGGCGTCGGCCATGGGAGGGTCCTCGTGATTGGTGTTGGCCGGGCGGTTAAGCGACAGGACGACGAAGGACTATGGGCGGGCGGTGTTTATCGCAGGGGTGATTTGGGAGAGCGCTTCGCGTGGCGCGTCATGGGCTCACCAGGCGGGAGAGCGCGGCTCTTCCGAGGATTGCATCCTCAATACTGCGCGGCAGACCCGCCACGAAACCGCGCAGCACGGGCGCGATTTCGGCTTCCTTCGCCGCGATCTCTTCCGCCGGGCCGCCGACGCCGACACAGAGGTTCCGCCTCACCCCGCGCGACGGGAGCGCGACTGCAATGCCGCCGGTCGAAGCCCGTGTCGGCCCGATGGCGACGGCGTAGCCCTTGGCACGGGCTGACTGCACGCCTTCGACGGCGGCGTGTGCGGTCTCTTTCCAAAAGGGATTGTCGACTTCGTGGATCGTGCGGCGGACCAGCTTTCCGATGTCAGAGTCCGTGTCCCCAATCAGCATGGCGTAGCCTGTGGCCGCACAGACCAGCGGGCGGACAGACCCCGTCTCGACATGTTTTCGCACCGGACCCGCGCCGTGATGGGTGTAGATATATTGCGAATAGATACCGTTACGCATGGCGAGAAAGACCGTCTCGCCCAACGTCTCAGACAGCCGCGCGAGATTGTCGGCAAAGCCTTCCGGCAGCCCCGCCATTTTCAGCAGCCAGTCACCCAGGAACGACACGCGCAGCGTCGGGTAGAAGGCCCGGCTCGCCACATCGCGTTCCAGATAGCCGCTGTCCTGCAGGCTCTTGGTCAGGGCAGAGGCGGAGCTCTGCGGCATGTTGAGGTTTTCCGCGATCTCCCCGATCGAGGCCGGGCGCTGGAGGTCGGCGAAAAACTCGAACAGCGCCATGGTGCGAAAGCTGGACTTCAGCATGTTTTCCGCATCGTCGAGCCGTAGCGGGTGGCCCGGGAAGTCGCCCATGTCCGCGCCCGCGAGCGCGACGGTGGAGAGACCCAGATCGGAGTCGGTTGCGTCGGTGATGTCGCTATCTCTGCGGTCTGGCATGGCGTCTATCTAGCGCGCATGACCGCGGTGACGCCACTGCCAATTATTGCATGCGCCAAAACGAAAACCGCCCACCCCCAGGGAGGTGGAGGGGGAGAGCGGTTGACGGGGTGACCTGCATATCTGGACGGTACGACGCGGTCACATCTTTATTCGGTGAGGCGTGAGCCTTACGCCATGGCGTCGGCATTGATGCCGTTCCTGCCTTCGGCCATCTGGGAGAACTTCAGGTCGCCCTCGATGGTCTCTTCCTTGCAGCTATTCAGCTTTGCGGCGTCGTCTTCGAGACCGAGGCGCTTGGCGAAGGCTTCGACCGTGCCGTAGCCGGTGATGGCATAGTGGGCCATGCGCTGATACTGGCTGATCAGCATGGCGTCGCGGACGTCGTTATCGCCGAATTCGCCTTTCAGCACATGTTCTTCGGCTTCGGTCGTCAGGCCTTCCATGCCTTTGCATTTGTGGCCGGTCGGCTTTTCGTCGTGGCTCTCGACGATGGCGCGAATGTGCTCATTGCCTTTCTTCGTGCCCGCGATGGAACGCTCCAGAGCCTCTTTCAGCTCGCTATTCGTCGCCGCGCCGTGCAGCTTCTCGGTCGTGGCGTTGGCCTGTTTGTTGGCGTTGTAGAGGTCCTTGAGTTCCAGGATGTAGAGGTCTTTGAGGTTGTTGAGTTGATGGCCCATGAGTGTGTCCTTTATCAGTGTGAAGGCGCCGGGTGAGCGTCGCCGTAGAAATGTGAAAGCGGATCATTCCGCCCGCTTGATCAATGGATAGACCCGGGCTTTCGTTCCAAGACTGCGCCCCTGCCAAAGCGCCGCACCCCGGTCTTGGCGGCGCTGACGCGGAGTTTATTTATTTCCCAACGAGCGCCTCCAAGGCCGGAATCCGGTCGGCCTCATGGGCGGGCTTATCCCAGCGGATGCGGGATATACGCGGGAAGCGCAGCGCATAGCCGGACTTGTGCCGCGGGGAGGTGTGGGCAGAGTCGAACGCGACCTCGAAGACCAGCTCCTTATCGACTTCCTGCACCGGCCCGTAACGCGCGACCTTGTGGTTTCGGATCCATTTGTCGAGCTGGGCCAGCTCCTCGTCGGTGAAACCGAAATAGGCTTTGCCGATGGGCAACAGGAGCTCCTCGCCGTCCTTTTCTCCCCACAGGCCGAATGTGTAGTCGGAGTAGTAGGAGGAGCGCTTCCCAGTGCCCCTTTGCGCATACATCAGAACGGCATCGAGCAGGAACGGTTCGCGCTTCCACTTGTACCAGGCGTGTTTTGGACGACCCGCGACGTAGACGCTGTCGCGCCGCTTGATCATCAGCCCTTCCTTGAGGCCTTCGCTGGCGGCCGCCTCCTCGCGAAGCGCGCGCAAGTCATCGACGTCTGACCAGTCGAGCCGCTCGGACAGTGAGTAATAGTCGGGGTTTCGCGCGGCGATGAAGGCCTCCAGCCGCTCCCGCCGCTCGTCCAGGCTCGAGTCGCGGAAGGACGCGCCGTCCTCGGAGATAATGTCATAGGCGATGAGGTGGGCAGGCTTCTCGCGCATCAGCTTGGCGGACGGCTTCTTCTTGCCGAGGCGTTGTTGCAGGTCGTTGAACGAGCCTATTTCGCGCTCCCCGGATTCATTGGCGGGCCGAACCAGCAATTCCCCGTCGATCACCGCGTCCCAATTCACGGTCGCGGCGAGGTCCGGGAAGCTATGCGAGATGTCGTCACCGGTCCGTGAATAAATGCGCGCCTCACCGTTCATTCCCGCGACCTGCACGCGGATGCCGTCCCATTTCCACTCCGCCGCATGGGTGTCCGGGGTGAGGCCGTCCAGGTCCTTCTCCTCGTCGATGGGATGAGAAAGCATGACGGGTGAATAGGTCAGCACGTTGGAGATGTCGGGCATATCTGCCGCGCCGTCGATCCAGGCAAAAAGCGCCTCATAGGGTGGGCTCAGCCCGTGCCACAACTCCTCGATCACGCCGACATCCACGCCTGCCATCTCTGCAAGCGTCTTCTTGACCGTCCGCGCGCTCATGCCGATGCGAAGGCCTCTTGTTCCGAGCTTGAGCAGCGCCCAGCGCTGCGGCGGGGACATGTTGTCGAGCAGGCGGATGAGATAGTCGCGAATGCCCGCGCGGTCCCTCCCCTGATCTCTGGCCTTGAACTCCTCGATGACCTCGTGGAGGTCCGGCAGGCGGTTGAGGCGCGTGGGCTCCGGCGATTGCGGCCAGGCCAGCGCGACGGTCTCGCTCATCTCCCCGACATAATGGCGCGACAGCTGGAACAGATAGGGGTCCATCCGCTCCTCCATCAGCGACTTCACAAGGTTGCGCTTGAACAGATCGAAGCTCAGCGTCCCCCCGATCGCCGCCAGCGCCCAGCCCCGGTCCGGGTCCGGCGTGCGGCGGAGATAGTCCGCGAAGATGGCCTGCTTCGACAGATTGGAATTGGTGAAGTAGAGATCGTCCAGCAGGTCTGAGAAATCGGCGAAGCTCATTCTCCAGCCTCCTCTTCCATCCCAATCAAATGCAGCCCTTTCGCCGGTATCCCCTCGCGTTCCAGCGCATATTCCAGCGCCTCCACGCGGCCATGGGTGATCCATACCATGCCGGCCTCGGTCTCCCTGCAGGTGCGGATGAGGTCGTTCCAGTCGGCGTGGTCCGAACACACCATGCCGAGCTCGACGCGCTTCTGCCGGGCACGTGCCCTGATCTGCATCCAGCCTGAGGCCGCCGCCGGGATTGGATCGGCGAAGCGGCGCGACCAGCGGTCATTCACTTGTGCGGGCGGGCAGAGAACGATGTGGCCGCGGTAACGGTCCTTGTCCTTGCGATCATAGTCGGAGACCATGCGCCATTCGCCGAAGTCCTGGCCATAGGACTCGTAAAGCTCCGTCAGCCTGCGCAGCGCGCCGTGCATGTAGAACGGCTTGTCATAGCCCGCGAGCCGCAGCGTCTTCATCACGCGCTGACACTTTCCCAGAGCATAGACGCCGAGAATGATCGTGGCATCGGGCAACGTCGTCATGGTGCGCAGCAGCTTTTCGACTTCGGCTTCGAGCGGGGGATGCTGAAAGACGGGCAGCGCGAAAGTGGCTTCGGTGATGAACACGTCGCAGGGCACGACTTCGAAGGGTTCGCAGGTCGGGTCCGCGTGACGCTTGAAGTCACCTGCGGCAACGATGCGCTGGCCCTGATATTCGAACACGGCCTGGGCTGAGCCGAGGATATGGCCTGCGGATGCGAACCAGAGCGTCACCCCGCCGCCGAGATCGTGACGCTCGTGATAGCGGAGCTTCGTCGCCTCCGTGTCGTCCGAAATATAATAGCGCGTGCGCATGATATCGACGGTCTCGGGCGTGGCCCAGACCCGGCCGTGACCCTTGCGCGCGTGATCGGCATGACCGTGGGTAATGACGGCGCGGTCGACCGGCGTCATCGGATCGACATAGCAATCCGCCGGCACGCAGTAGAACTGCCCATCACGCACGGCCATCCAGTCTTCGGGGTTCGGCTCCATGACTAGCTTACGGGCGAACGGGCGAAGCGTTGCGGTGGAGCGCTCCGTCTTGTTCACGCCCTCTCATCCGCGACCAATCCTTCGCCCGCGCGTATCTACTTCCGTGAGCGTCGACGCACAGATCATCCCCGCCAGCATCCAGGACTGGTTTTGGGAACGCGATTGGACCATCCGGCCCTATCAGCAGCGCATGGTCGAGCAGTTCCGCAAGGGCCGCGATACGCTGCTGATCGCGCCGACCGGCGGGGGCAAGACACTGGCGGGGTTTCTCGCGAGCCTGTGCGATCTGGCCGACAAGCCAGCGGATGCAAAGCCCGCCTTGCACACGCTCTACATCTCGCCGCTGCGCGCGCTCACCAACGATATCGAGCGCAATCTGATGAAGCCGGTGGGCGACATGTCCCTGCCCGTGACGATCGGTGTGCGCACGGGCGACACGAAAAGCTACCAGCGTAGCAAGCAGCGCAAGACACCGCCGGACATGCTGCTGACCACGCCGGAGAGCCTGATGCTGCTGCTGTCCTATGACGACGCGGCGGAGTATTTCGCGAGCCTCAAATGCGTGGTCATCGACGAGATGCACAGCTTCACGACAGGCAAGCGCGGCGACTTCACGGCGCTGGCTCTGGCGCGGCTCAAGACACTCGCTCCGGATCATGTGCGCTTCGGGCTCTCCGCCACGGTGGCGGAGCCGGAGAAGGCCGCCGCATGGCTCGGCCCGACGGGCAGCCCGGCGGAGCTGATCGAGGTTGCGGGGGATGTGCCGCCGGTCGTCACCATTATCGAGCCCGAGGGCAAGTTCCCTCTCGGCGGCCACTCGGCACGTTTTGCGCTCTCCGACATCTACCGCGAGATCAAGGGGGCCAATTCCGCCATCGTCTTCGTCAACACTCGCGCCCAGGCCGAAATCCTGTTCCAGCAGCTCTGGTCCATCAATGAGGACAATCTCGCCATAGGCATTTACCACGGCAGCCTGTCGCGCGAGAGGCGGAGCAAGACCGAGTCGCTGGTCGCAGCCGGGAAGATGCGCGCAGTCATCAGCACAAGCGCGCTGGAAATGGGTATCGACTGGGGCGATGTGGACGTCATCATCCAGGTCGGTGCGCCCAAGGGCGTGTCGCGTCTGTTGCAGCGCATCGGGCGGAGCAACCATCGCATCGACGAAGCGTCGCGTGCCGTGCTGGTCCCGACCAATCCGCTGGAGGTCGTCGAGTGCGACGTCTCCATTCGCGCGATTGAGGACGGGCAGCGGGACGGCGCGGAATATACGGCCGGGTCGATGGACGTCGTCGTGCAATATCTCGTCAACCGGGGCTGCGCGGGCAAGATCAAGCGGCGAGAGGCGCTAGCCGAGATCCGCTCCGCCTGGCCCTACCGCGACGTGACCAAGGCGGACTTCGACGCCATCCTGTCCTTTGCCGTGGACGGCGGCTACGCGCTGAAGAATTACGAGCGGTTCCGACGGCTGAAGAGCACATCGCGCGGGTTCACCATCACCGACAAATATGCCGCCCGCCGCCACCGCATGAACATCGGCACCATCGTCGAATATGCCAAGCTGAAGGTCCGACGCCTGCCAAGCTCCAAATCCAAGCGCGGGCGGATTGTGGGCGAGATCGAGGAGCGGTTTGTGATCAACCTCAACCCCGGCGACACCTTTGCGTTTGCGGGCGAGACCCTGCGCTATCAAGGCATTCGGGACATGGCGGTCGAGGCGGTTCCAGCCAAGCGCGCGCGGCCCAAGGTCCCGCAATACGCAGGGGGCATGATGCCGCTCTCGACCTATCTGGGCGACGGCGTGCGCGAGGTCGTCGGCAATGTCTCGCTCTGGCACCGATTGCCGGAGCAAGTGCAGCAATGGCTGACGCTGCAGAGCCTGTTCAGTGAGCTGCCCTCTGACAACGGACTGCTGGTAGAGAGCTTTTTCGACCGCAACGATCATGTGTTGGTCGTGCACACATTCGAGGGTCGCAAGGTCAACAATGCGCTCGGCTTTCTACTGACCAAGCGCATGGAGCGGCTGGGCCTCGCGCCGATCAATTTCACCATCACCGACTACGCGCTGACGATCACATCGCTGGAACCGGTCAACAGTCTCGACGGCGTGCTCGACGGCGCGCTGCTGGATGATGACCTGGATGACTGGATCGTCAATTCGCCCATGATCAAGCGGAGCTTTCGCAAGATCGCGACCATCGCGGGCCTGACGGAGCAGCGCACGCCCGGCCAGCAACGGACGATGAAGCAGGTCACCTTCTCGACCGATCTGATCTACGACGTGCTGCTGAAATATGAGCCGGACCACATATTGCTGCGCATCGCCCGGACCGAAGCTGAGTCCGAGCTGCTGGACATCGACCGGCTGCGCGAGTTCTTGGCAGAAATTGCAGGCCGCACTGTGCTGCGGACTTTGCCGCACGCCAGTCCGCTGTCTATCCCGCCCATGATGCAGATCGGACGCGAGCAGATTCGCGGCGATGCGCAGGACAGGCTCGTCGCCGAAGCCGCACTCGGCGGCATGGGGCAGGGCTTGCTGGATAGGATCGCGGATTATGTGGACAGGCGGGAGATACGCGAAGAGAGCGATGGCCGCTCCCCAAGCGCGTCGGGGCCATCGCCAGAGCATTCCCATGTCCGGACAGGTTGAGTTCAAGTCACAGGCCGGACCCATCGTGTTCGACCACCGCAAGGCGGCCTTCCTGCCGGGTTGCGAAACGCTGCTGGTCGCGGACCTCCATTTTGAAAAAGGCTCCTACCTCCAAGCCATCGGCGGTGCGCCGCTGCCCGCTTACGACACGGCCGACACGCTGGAGCGGCTGGTCGATTTGATCGCGCATTATCGGCCCAAACATGTTGCCGCTCTCGGCGACAGCTTCCACGATATCCATGCCGGAGACCGCATCAGCGCGCGCAATTTCGAGGATACCAATGCGGTCGTGGCGAGCGTGCCGCGCTTCACTTGGAT
Organism: uncultured Algimonas sp.; assembly: GCA_937923575.1. Classification (GTDB taxonomy): domain Bacteria; phylum Pseudomonadota; class Alphaproteobacteria; order Caulobacterales; family Maricaulaceae; genus Litorimonas. The sequence continues at coordinate 21,093 of CALDUL010000021.1, read as the reverse complement.
CCTCGGCAATCACGACCCGGACATTCCCGATGGGCTCCACGGCGATCAGGAAGATCATCTGGAATGCGGCGACTTCCTGCTGACCCACTTGCCGACGCCGGCCTTTTCGGATCGCGGCGTCAATGTCTGCGGACACCTTCATCCCAAGGTGCGCATCCACACGCGCAGGAGCAAGGTCTCCCAGCCCTGCTATGCGGTGTCGCGCACCCGCATTATCCTGCCCAGCTTCGGCACCTTCACCGGCGGCCTCGACGTGCTCCACCCCGCCATTGCGGGCGAGCTCCCCGGAGAGCGCGCCTATTTCGCGGTCAGCGAAGGGCGTGTGGTTCCGATCGCAGGGTAACAATTTGGCAACCTTTGGCGTCCTGTTTCGTTTGGCGAATGAAGGAGTCCATCATGGGTATTATTTCGACAGTCGTCGTCGGCGGTCTGGCCGGTCTGGTTGCAAAGCTGTTCCTGCCGGAGAAGAACGAGCCGAAGGGCATCATCATGACCATCGTTGCCGGTATCCTGGGCGGCATGCTGTTCACCTGGCTCGGCCAGATGCTGGGCCTTTATTCGGCGGGGGACGCGGCGGGTTTCATCGGGACCGTCATCGGCGCGGTGATCGTGTCCGTCATTGCGTCCAAAGTCTTCGGGCGAAAATAACTATGCCAGAAACCGCCGCCCTCTCGGGAGGCGCGCGGCGAGTTGCTGCGCCAGCGGAATATCGGCTGCGACGAGGTCAAGTTTCACGATCTGGTCCGCAAATAGCCAGCGCACGGCCTGACCCTCGTTCGGTTTCACAAAGCCGTCCCATTGACGACAGACGAACATCGGCATGATCAGGTGAAAATCGGGATAGGCGTGGGAGGCAAATCCCAGCGGCTCCAAGCAGTCCAGGCATGGCTCCACCGATAACTCCTCCCAGAACTCGCGCACGATGGTCGCTTCGGGCCGCTCCCCGGCTTCGATCTTTCCGCCTGGAAATTCCCACAGCCCCGCTTGGTCCTTGCCGTCGGGGCGTTGCGCCACGAGCACACGGCCGTCAGCGTCGATCAACGCGCAGGCCGCGACCCAGATGACTTTGGTCATGATCGGTAGTCGGCGTTGATATCGATATAGGCGTGGGTCAGATCGCAGGTGTAAACGGTGAACGCGCCGTCACCCAAGCCAAGGTCGATACCGATCTCGATCCGGTCACCCTGCATGTGCGCGGCACCATCGGCTTCCGTGTAGTCCGGGTTGGGTTGTCCCTTGAGCGCCAGCACGTGTTCGCCGAGCCTGACCGTCAGAGTATCTCTATCCGCCGGTTCGCCCGCCTTGCCGACGGCCATGATAATGCGGCCCCAATTCGCGTCCTCGCCCGCAATGGCCGTCTTGACCAGCGGCGAATTGGCGACGCTCATGCCGATCGCTCGGGCGGAGTGGTCCGACACCGCGCCCGTCACATTGATCTTCACAAATTTTGAAATGCCCTCGCCGTCCTTAACCACTTGCTGGGACAGGCTGAACATCACGCGCTCCAGCGCGTGGCGGAAATCTAACAGCGCCGGATCGCCCGCGCTGTCAATGGGAGGGTGCCCTGCCGCCCCACTGGCGAGCAGCAGCAGCGTGTCGGACGTCGAGGTGTCGCTGTCCACCGTGATGGCGTTGAAGGTCGTGCGCACGGCCTCGCGCAGCAGGTCCTGCAATACATGCTGAGGCAATGCCGCGTCTGTCGCGACATAGGACAGCATAGTCGCCATGTCGGGCGCGATCATGCCCGAGCCCTTGGCGATGCCGTTGATCCTGACCGTATGGCCGCGAATATCGGCTGTGGCGGTGGCGCCCTTGGGATGGGTGTCCGTCGTCATGATCGCGCGCGCGGCCGCTTCCCAGCCATCCGCCTGCAACGCCATAGTCGGAAAGACATCGGTGATCTTGGAGGCGTCCAGAGCCTCGCCGATGACGCCCGTGCTGGCCAGCTGCACAGCCTCCGCATCCCCGCCAAAGACCCGCGCCGCGCCTTCCGCCGTCTGCAGAACAGTGTCGCGGCTCTTCTGCCCGTTAAACACATTGGCATTGCCGGAGTTCACGACCACGATGCGCGGCCCGTCTGTTTCCACCTCCAGCGCGCGGCGCGACCAGTCCACGGGTGCGCCCGGACAGAGGTTCTGGGTAAACACGCCGGCGACGTGCGTGCCGGGTTGTCCGACCAGCACCCAGACATCGGCGCGCGCAGAATATTTGATCCCGGCTTCGGCGGTGGCCATGGTGAAGCCGGCGAGAGGTGGCAGGGTCGGAAAACGCGCGGGCGCGAAAGGTGAAGTCTTCATTCTGTCGTCTCTATCGTGGGTTCTGGCTTGGGGTCAGGCGCGGGCAGATTATCGCCCCGCACAATCTCCGCATCCTTGCGCAGACCGGTCATCAGCTCCTCGACGGCCTGAAATGTCCTGAATCGCGCGAGGTCTTCGCGCACGTCCTCGAAATTCGACACGCCGTCCGGCGAGCGGCGATCCGTGACCTGCGTCATGACCAGTCCGTCGGCTGTCTTGATAAACGCCGTGCGCGCGCCGTCGGCCAGCGCAAAGACCGGGCCGCGCAGTTCCGGCGGCAGCGCGCCGCGTGTAGTCCAGCCCATGTCGCCGCCGCGCTCGGCCCCCTCGCCCATGGAGAGTGCGGTCGCCACATCCGCGAAATCCTCGCCCGCCTCCAGCTGCTGCGTGACGGCGACGGCGCTCGCCTCGTCCGCCACGACGATCTGCCTTATGCGCCGCTCCGGGCCCGTGGCGGCAATCCGGTTCTGCGCCTCATAGAGCGCGCGCAATTTCTCGTCTGTGACCTCCTCGGCCAGCATGCGCTCGACCCGCAGATTGCCCAGGATGCGTTCGCGCGCCACGCTAAGCCGGCGCAGCGCTTCCGGATCACGGTCGAGCTCTGAGCGCACCGCATCTTCCATCAGCAGCCGCTGATCCACCAGCGCATCGAGCGTGCGCTCGAACACAGGGCTGCCGGGCGGCAGCCTTTCGCCTTGCGCGATCAGTCCTTCGGAGGCGGCCGCGCGGCGCACGTCGGAGGCGTAGATCGGACTGCCGTCGACCATGGCGGCGAGCGGATCGCCGTCGCGCAGGATTTCCGCCGGAGCCTGCGTCTGCTCGGCACAGGCGCTCATCGCGGACATCGCCGCGCAGCACAGCAAAAAGGTGATCAGGGGCTGGCGCATGTCGTTGTTACGGGCCTTCTCAGAATCGCGGCATGGGCGCGGCATTGGCACGGCAAAAGGCGGGGTCGCCCTGACGCGCTTCGTTGACTTAAGCGAGGGCCGTTCCTAAGTCACGCGCTACGCAAGATGACGGCTTCCAACCCACATTGGTGAGCCGCGACCCAACCTCAGGATCCGCCATGCTCGGCCTCGCCAAGAAGATCTTCGGCACGGAAAACGACCGCAAGCTGAAGAAGCTCCGGCCCGTTGTGGAGCGCATCAACGCGCTCGAGCCGCAAATGGAAAAGATGACGGATGATGCGCTCAAGGCGCAAACCGATCTTTTCAAGCAACGCCTCGAAGCCGGAGAGACGCTGGACGACCTGCTGGTCGAAGCCTTTGCCACCGTGCGCGAAGCCGCCAAGCGCACGCTCGGACAGCGCCATTACGATGTGCAGCTGATCGGCGGCATCACGCTGCATCGCGGCGAGATCGCGGAAATGCGCACGGGTGAGGGCAAGACGCTGGTCTCCACCCTCGCCGCCTATCTCAACGCCCTGTCGGGCCGCGGCGTGCATGTCGTGACGGTCAATGACTATCTCGCCCGCCGCGATGCGGAATGGATGGGCAAGGTCTATAACTTCCTCGGCATGAGCGTGGATTGCATCAACAATCACGAAGCCTATGCGGGCGGTCGCCGCGCCGCCTATGCCGCCGACATCACCTATGGCACCAACAATGAATATGGCTTCGATTATCTGCGCGATAATATGAAGCTGTCGGTCGAGGAGATGAGCCAGCGCGGCCACGCCTATGCCATCATCGACGAAATCGACTCCATCCTGATCGACGAAGCGCGGACGCCGCTAATCATCTCCGGTCCGGCCGAAGACCGCGCCGCGCTCTACCGCGCCATGGACACCATCATCCCGCAGATCGACGAGGTGGGCTATGAGGTCGACGAAAAAGCCCGCTCGGCCAGCTATAATGAGCAAGGCATGGAGCAGTTGGAAAACATCCTGCGCGCCAACGGAATGCTGGAAGGCGAGAGCCTCTACGACATCGAGAATGTCACCGTCGTCCACCACGCCAACCAAGGCCTGAAGGCGCATAAGCTCTACACGGCGAATAAGGACTACATCGTCAAGAACGGCGAAGTCGTACTGATCGACGAGTTTACCGGCCGGATGATGGACGGGCGGCGTCTGTCTGAGGGCCTGCACCAGGCGATCGAAGCCAAGGAAGGCGTCGACATCAAGCCCGAGAACCAGACCATGGCCTCGGTCACGCTGCAGAACTACTTCCGTCTCTACGACAAGCTGTCGGGCATGACCGGCACGGCGGAAACCGAAGCGGGCGAGTTCGCCGAAATCTACGGACTCGAAGTGCTGGTGATCCCGACCAACCGTCCGATCCAGCGCATCGATATCGAAGACGTCATCTACCGGACCGAGCAGGAAAAATTCGCCGCCATTGCCGACGAAATCGCCGTCGCCAAGACGAACGGCCAGCCCATGCTCGTCGGTACGGTCTCGATCGAGAAGTCCGAGCTATTGTCCCGCTTCCTCGAAGAGCGCGGGGTAGAGCACAAGGTGCTCAACGCGCGCTTCCACGAGCAGGAAGCGGAGATCGTGAGCCAGGCCGGTGTTCCCGGCGCGGTCACCATCGCCACCAATATGGCTGGCCGTGGTACCGACATTCAGCTGGGCGGCAATCCCGAAATGCGGGTTGAGCGCGAGTTGTTCGAAGCCCAGCGCCCCGAGCACGAGGCCGATGTGGCCGAAGCGGTGAAAACGCTGCCCGATAACATCCCGCCGCAACAGCGCGAGCAGCTGGAGGGCGATGTGCGATCCCAACTCCACACGCGCCGCATGGGCGTCATCCGCAAGGAGATCGAGGCCGGGCAGCATGACAGAATGGTCGAAGAGGTGCGCGAGGATTCCAAGCGCCTGAAGGAGCAGGCGCTGGCGGCCGGGGGCCTCTATGTGCTGGGCACGGAACGCCACGAGAGCCGCCGCATCGACAATCAGCTGCGCGGCCGGACGGGTCGTCAGGGCGATCCGGGCACGTCGAAATTCTATCTGTCGACCGAGGACGATCTCATGCGCATCTTCGGCGGGGACCGCCTGAAGTCGATGATGTCCAAGATGGGCTGGGAGGAAGGCGAGGAGCTGACCAACCGTTTCATGACCAAGGCCGTGGAACGCGCCCAGGGCAAGGTCGAGGCGCGCAATTTCGACATCCGCAAGAACCTGCTGAAATTCGACGACGTGATGAACGACCAGCGCAAGGCCATCTTCGAGCAGCGCATGGAGTTCATGACCGATGACGACGTGTCCGACGTCATCGAGGATTTCCGCCACGAGCTCTGCGAAGACCTGATCACCAAGCATGTGCCGAAAAAGGCCTATGCCGAGCAGTGGAACATCACCGGCCTCACCGAAGACGCGCGCGATGCGATGAACATCGAGTTTCCCTTTGCCGATTGGGCGGCCGAGGAAGGCATTGCCGACGAGGAGATGCTGGAGAAATTCCGCACGGCGTCGGACAATGTCTTCAACCAGCTCAAGGACGGTATCGACGACAGCGAGTTGCAGCGGGTCGAAAAGCAGATCCTGCTGCAGGTCATCGACCGCAACTGGCGCGAACACCTGCAACAGCTCGATGCGCTCAAATCGGTCATCCAGCTCCGCGCCTACGGTCAGCGCGATCCGCTCAATGAGTATAAGAGCGAGGCCTTCACCCTGTTCGACAAGCTGCTGGTCAGCTTGCGCGAGGACGTAACCAAGGCGATGAGCAATGTGCTGATGAACGCGCAGATGCAGCGCCAGCAACAATCTCAGGCTCAGGCGGCCGCAGCCCCCGCACCCGCGCCCGCGCGCTCACCCATGGAGCTGATCGGCGCCGCCGCCGGTCCCGGCGAGACGCTGGCACCCGGCCAACCCCAAGGTAGAGCGCCAACGCCGTCCGAGCCCACAGCCGAAGAGATCGAACGCCTGCCACGCAACGCTCCCTGCCCCTGCGGCTCCGGGCTGAAGGTCAAGCAGTGCCACGGCAAGGCGGTCTGACGGACGTCCTCAGCTCTCCCAACGGCGGGTCCTCACGGCCCGTCACACGGCCCCGCGGTACCACCCCGCCACACCACATAGCGACAAAGCCTGTGCGCGGGCGCACAAAGATGCGCCATTCTCTGTCCATTTGCAGGCTCGACCTCCTGCCCGGTTACGGAATTGCAATCTCGCTCCTTAATAGCAGCTCGCAATTGACGCGCTCCGCAGGGGAGCTCGCATGGAGAGTTTTACAATGTCCAATCGCCGCCATGCCCTTCTGGGTGCCAGCTTCATCCTCGCCGCGCTGAGCGCAGCCGCACCAGCCTCCGCGCAGGACGTGTCGGTCTCGACCGGCGTGGACCTTGTTTCGGATTACGTCTTCCGAGGCGTGTCGCTGGCGGATACCGCCGTGCAGCCCTATGCCGAAGTCAGCATCGGCAACTTCACCGCCGGCGCATGGGTGTCGACCGGTCTTGGCAACACCTCCATCGTCGCGGGCGACGAGATCGACCTCTACGCCGGTTACAGCGTGCCATTGGACGGCCCGCTTTCGCTCGATCTGGGCGTCACCTATTACCACTACCCGCAGGGCGGTTCGCTGTTCGAGACCGAAGACGGCGCGGCCGGCACTTACGAGGTTTCGGCAGCCGTCGGCTTTAACGACGTCGCGCTCGCACCGTCTGTCGCCGCCTATTATGATCTGACGCTCGAAGCCTTCACGCTGGAAGGCGCCATCGGCCACAGCGTCGGCTTCGGCGAAAAGAAGGGCCTGGATCTTGGCCTGACGGTCGGCCTCGTCGATGGTGACGGCTTCTCCTACGAATGGGGTCAGGCGTCCGCATCGGTCTCGCACGGCTTCTCGGACGACGTGTCGGTCTATGCCGGCGTGAACTACACGCTCAACTCCGAGGACACACTGAACTTCTCGCGCATCCTGAACGGCGAGCCACAGGGCGACCTGTTCTGGGCCGGCATGGGGATTTCCGCAGGCTTTTAGAATTTGCGCAAATGTCTGGGAGGACAGGAAGTCCGGGTTGCGAGCGGCGACCCGGGCTTTTTTCATGCGATGCGAAAAGCGCGGGCAGTCAGCGCGACAGAGCGCCTGACGCCTGCCTGAGCGAAAGCTGGCCTATTTCGCGCCGGGCAGCGTCCGTCCGATATTCAGGAACTTCTCCCGACGCGCCTCGACGAGTGCCCGCGGTTCCATGACCGAGAGCCGGTCGAGCTCGGCCGCGATGGCCGCGCCGACGCGCTTGGTCGCTTCGGCCGGGGCGCGGTGTGCGCCGCCCAGCGGTTCCTGCACGATACCGTCCACGACCTTCAACCGCTTCAAATCCTGCGCCGTGATCTTCATAGCCTTCGCCGCGTCCTGCGCGCGGGCTCCGTCGCGCCACAGGATCGACGCGCAGCCTTCGGGCGAAATCACCGAATAGATCGAGTGTTCCAGCATCAGCACGGAATCAGCCGTCGCAATCGCGACCGCCCCGCCGGAGCCGCCCTCGCCCGTGATGACGGAGACGAAGGGTACGGTCAGGCTGAGGCCCGCATCGATGGAGCGGGCGATGGCTTCAGCCTGGCCGCGCTCTTCAGCGCCGCGCCCCGGAAAGGCACCGGCTGTGTCGACAAAGCTGACAACCGGCAGGCGGAAGCGCTCGGCCAGTCGCATCAGACGGACGGCCTTTCGATAGCCTTCAGGCTGCGCCATGCCGAAATTGTGGTGCAGCCGCGTTTCCAGATCCGTGCCTTTTTCATGGCCCAGCACGACGACGGAGCGACCGCGTATCTTGCCCGGCCCGCCCAGCAGCGCATTGTCATCGCCAAACTGACGGTCCCCCGCCAGCGGCGTGTAATCTGTCACCAGATCGCGCACATAGTCGGAAAAATGCGGCCGAGCCGGATGGCGGGCGACCTGCGTCTTCTCCCACGGGCCCAACTTGGCGTAGAGCTTCTTCAGCTCCGCATCGGACCGCGCCCGCGCCTGAACCAGGGCGTCGCCTTCCAGCGTTTCGGCCTGTTGATCCAGCTCCGCGACAGAGCGTTCAAAATCCAGATAGGTTCTCGACATCGGGCGGCGGTATAGCGCCGTGGGCCGGGATGTGAAGTGAAAGCACGATTCGTCTTTCCCAGCGCGCGGACAGGCTAGACCCGGTAGTCGCGCACCGTGATCGAGTGGCCGTAGCGTTGGACGAAGCGGCGCTTGATGCGACGCTCCCAACCGGCGCGGGGGCCAGACAGCTCCGCCTCGGCGTCAAGCACGGCGTCGGTGAACTTTTTCGATGTCAGCGGCTTGATCCCCTGGATCAGCTCTTCGGCGCGCACGCCCGCACAGAAGTCCCATTCGTCGCAAAGCGCGTCGAGCAGCAGATTGACGTCATCGGCCAGTTTCGGCGCGCGTTGGTCCTTGCGCGGCATTACTCGGCCGCCTCGACGCTGTCGCCGTCATCATTATCGGCGAGCGGATGGCTGCCTTGGACCAGCGCCTGCATGCGTTCGTCCAGCACATGGGTGTAGATCTGCGTCGTCGAAATATCGGCATGGCCGAGCAGCGCCTGAACCGAACGCAGGTCCGCACCGCCCTGTAGCAGATGGGTCGCAAAGGCATGGCGCAGCACATGCGGGCTGATCTCATCCGCGTTCAGCCCGGCATCGCGGGCCAGCGCCTTGAGCAGCTGGGCGAAGCGTTCGCGGGTCAAATGGCCCTGGCGCCCCTTGCTCGGAAACAGGAAAGGCTTGGCCCGTTCGCGGGCTGCCGCGTCTGTCGGTAGCGTTTCGTCGCGCACCATTTTCCACGCCGCCAGCGCATCCAGCGCGGGATCGGTCAACGGCACCAGCCGGTCGCGCCCGCCCTTGCCGCGGATCATCAGGCAGCCATCGCGTCGCAGCGTCTGGGACAGCTTCAGCCCGACGAGCTCTGACACCCGCAAGCCCCCCGCATAGAGGATTTCCAGCATGGCCTGCATACGCATTCCGCGCAGGCTATCATCTGACACGGCATGATCGAGCAGCGCGTCCACCTGCTCCCGGCTCATCGCCTTGGGCAGGGGTTTGGGGCGTTTGGGTGCGCGCAAACGATGCGCGGGATTGTCCTCGCGCAGGCCCTCGACCTGGGCGAAGAGGCAGTATTGCTTGAGCGCGGAGAGCTTCCGCGCCGTCGTGCTCGCGCCCAGCCCGGCGTCACGCCAACCGGACAGCACACCCTCCAGATGACCGGTCGATGCATCCAGCAGCGAGACCGGGGCGAGCGCGCCCTCCCAATCGCGCATGTCGCGGCGATAGGCGGCCAGCGTATTGGCCGAGCTGCCGCGCTCGGCGCTCATCATCTCGAGAAAGGCGTCGATCGACGGATGCATTACAGACCCTGCAGGAAGTGTTCGGCCGCGAGCTGTCCCGCCACCTCGGACTGGCCGAGTTGGGTGAGCGCGCGAATGGCGTGGTAACGGTCGCGGACAGTCGGATTGGTAGCGAGCACATCGGCAATCCGCAGCGCCGCTTCGGCGCGAGCGCCGCGCAACAAGGCGGCGTCGATGAAGACCCAATCGGTCGCCGCCGCGGGGAGCTTGATCAGTGCCTGCTCGAGCGCGTCGGAGCTATGCGCGCCGAGCGCCAGCGCGATCAGCGCGTCATCGCGGCCCTGTTGGCTGTCGAGGGCACCCTCAAGACCTTGGCCGAGATCACGGCCGAAAAACCCGCCGCCCAGCGCGTCGCTGGCCAGTGCCAGCCGCGTCTTATCGCCTTCCGCATCACTCGCGCCGAACAGCGCTTGCATCAGCGGAATGTTGCGCGTGGCTGCCGCGTGGCGCGCAAACAGCGGCAGGTCGGCCGCCGCCATTTGGGACGGGTCGAGCGTGGCAGGCAGGCGCGCGAGCAGCCAGTCCGGGTCCTGACCCGCTGTGCGGCCGCGTTTTACAAACAGCGCCGCCGCTTTGGCATCACCGCCGAGCGCGAGCTGATAGAGCTGCGCGTAGCCCGTCGGACTGTCGTCCGCTGCCGCCGTTTCCAGATCGAAGGAGATGCCCTGAACCGGATCGACTTCGCTAAGCTCGACATCCTTCAGCGCGAGATCGGACAGATAGGGCGAGAGCGTCGCTACCTCGTCGCGGGCCACGCGGCTCCAGAACGGATCCGTTGGCTTGGCGATCGTCAGCTCGGTCTCTTCGCGGCGTTCGATCAGCAGTTCGCGCGCCAGTTCGGCAGCAGCCGTTTCGCCGCGCTGCTCGTGACAGGCCGCTCTCAGCCGCACCCAATGGCTGTCGCCGCGACCTGTGACGAGCGCGTCGGAAATCTTGCAGGCGGCGAGCAGATCGCCCGCCAACAGAGCAGCGTCGGCGCGCGCTTTTGGATCGTTGGTGGAGCTGTTGCGCGCGGCAAACCGTTCATATTCGCCGGGCTGGGCCAGCAGACGCGCGGCACGGATGCGCGCGGTCTCGAAAGCATCGTCGGCGCCGTCGGGCGGGGACAGCCCGGCCAGCACGACACGACGCAGCAGAGCGCGCGAGGCGGCACTGTCCGGCGGCTCTATACCCATGAGCAGCCGCGTCGCGGTCGCTGCCGACGTGCCCTGCCAGGCAGCCGCGTCCAGCGCACCCGGAACATCGATACCCGGCGCGAAGGCGCGCGCTTGCCCGAGATCTTCGGTCAGCACATCCTGGGCAAGCCCATGCGCAGGCATGAGCAGCAGCGCCGTCGTCAGCAACAGAGTCCGCATCGACGCCTTAGGCCCCGCTAACCGGGATATCGCGCGTCTTTAACTCGGACGGCGCGGTCTCAGGGCCCACCGACCCGGCCAACCATACCAATGTGAGCGCAGCAAGCACGAGCAGAACGCCGACGATGATGAGGGCTTTTTTCACGACAGCAGGCTTTTCATCTTGGACGGCATATCCGGTTTAGTTTCTCGGCGGCGCTTGCTAAGCGCTGCCCTTAAGGGTTCGCGGGGCGTTATCACCCCTGAGCCGCAACTGCGACAATTTTGCGTCGCGAATTACACTGCAAGGGCCGTTTCATGGGCCACATACAGCCCGGAACTGAAACGAAAGCTGAACAGGCTTTTTCCGAGACATTGCCCTATCTCGCCCGGCCGATCGCGCTGGTCGGCATGATGGGTGTGGGCAAGACGACCGTGGGCCGCCGCCTGGCGCGCAAGATGGGTCGCGCGTTCTTCGATTCCGATGAGGAGATCGAGCGCGCATCGGGCCGGACCGTCGCAGGCTATTTCCGCGATCACGGCGAAGAGGATTTTCGCGCCGGCGAACGGCGCGTCATCGCCCGGCTGGTGGAAGAGCGAGAGCGCGTCATCGCCACGGGCGGCGGTGCCTTCGTCAATGCGCAGACCCGCGCCGTGCTGCAGAGCCGCGCGCTGTGCGTCTGGCTGCAGGCGGATTTCAATACCGTCATGGCGCGCGTGTCCAAAAACGACAAACGCCCGCTACTGCGTGTGCCCGACCCGGGCGCGCGGGTGCGCGAGCTGATGGCAGAGCGGGAGCCCTTCTACGCCATGGCGCATATTCATGTGCGCGTCGCCAGAGGCCCGCATGTGCGAACGGTGAACAAGGTCGAGCGCGCCGTGGAGCGCTTCCTCGCCAAGCAGAGCAAGTCGGAGTCGTCCCAATGAAGACTGCCCCAACAAAGACAGTCACCGTCGATCTGGCCGAGCGGTCCTATGACATCCGCATCGGCGCGGGCGCGCTGTCCGGGCTGGGCGAGGCGCTGCGAGCCATCACGACATCCGACCGCGTCGCCGTGGTGACGGACGAGACAGTTCACGCTTTGCACGGCGCGGCGATTGCCGAAGCGCTCGCGGATTTCCGCACCCACATGTTCGTGCGGCCGCAAGGAGAGGCGCAGAAGTCGATGGGCGGCCTGGACGCCGTGCTCGACAGCCTGTTCCGCGCCGGATTCGACCGCGGCGACACTGTGTTGGCGTTCGGCGGCGGCGTCATCGGCGACCTGACCGGATTTGCCGCCAGCGTGTTCAAACGCGGCGCGACATTCGTGCAGGTTCCAACCACGCTGCTGGCGCAAGTGGACAGCTCGGTCGGCGGCAAGACGGCGATCAACAATGCTTATGGCAAGAATCTCGTCGGCGCCTTCTACCAGCCGCGGCTGGTGCTGATCGACACCGAGCTGCTGCAGACCCTGCCCGCGCGGCAGGTCAAGGCGGGCTATGCAGAGATCGTGAAATACGGTCTGATCGACCGGCCAGAGTTCTTTGAAGCGCTCGACGCAGGGCTGGGCGCGGGCATTCTTTCGCTTGAGCCCGACGCGCTCAGCTCCGCCATCGCGACGAGCTGCGCCGCCAAGGCGTCGGTCGTATCGCGCGACGAGCGTGAGGGCGGGGTGCGTGCTCTGCTGAACCTGGGTCACACATTCGCGCACGCTCTGGAGCTGGAGGCCGGCTATGGCGGGGCGCTGCTGCACGGCGAAGCGGTCAGTGCCGGGATCGACATGGCCTATCAATTTTCCGCGCGCATCGGAGTCTGCAGCGCCGCGGACGCGAGCCGCGTGCGCGACCATCTGCAAAAACTCGCCATGCCGACACAGCTCGACATGCTGCCATTCCTCAAGGACGCGGACACGCTTCTGGGCCATATGCGCCAGGACAAGAAAAACGCGGGCGGGCGGATCACGCTGATCTTAACCCGAGCCATAGGCGCAGCGTATATAGAGCGCGAAGCGGATGAGTCCGCGCTCGCTGACTATCTCAAGGACATCTGCACATGATGGAGCAACTCGCTCGCCCTGAAAATCTGATCCTGATTGGTGTCATCGTCACGCTTCTGGTCTGCTCCGGCTTCTTCTCTAGCTCCGAGACCGCACTGACGGCGGCCTCGCGCGTGCGGATGCACGCCGCCGAGAAGGAAGGCGACAAGCGCGCGTCCATCGTTCAGAAACTGATGAACATGCGCGAGCGGCTGCTGGGCGGCATCCTGCTCGGCAACAACCTCGTCAATATCCTGGCATCCGTGCTGACCACGCAACTTTTCACCAATCTCTTCGGTGCGGGCGGCGCGGCGTTGATCATGGCGACGTTCTTCATGACCGCGCTGATCCTGATCTTTTCGGAAGTGCTGCCCAAGACCTACGCCATCTCCCAGCCTGACAAGCTAGCCCTGATCGTGGCACGGCCCATCAGCCTGATCGTGCGCATCCTGTCGCCCATCGTCATCGTCGTTCAGATCATCGTCAATGCGGTGCTGCGCGTGTTCGGCGTCGACACCAACGCCAGCGCCTGGACCGCGGCCGACGAAATCAAGGGCGCCGTCGATCTGCACCTGCAAGAGGGCGGCGTGGCCAAACGTGCGCGCGACCAGATCTACGGCGTGCTCGAGATCGGCGAGCTGGCAGTCGAAGAGGTGATGATCCACCGCTCCAACATGTCGATGGTGGATATCGACGACCCGACCGAAGACATTCTAAAGGGCGTGCTGGCATCGGGGCATTCGCGCGTGCCGGTCTATTCCGGCGACAAGGACAACGTCGTCGGTATCGTCCACGTCAAGGACCTGCTCGCGGCCTTCACAAAGGCGGACGGTGTCTCCGACGTCGAAATCAAGAAGATATTGCGCGACGCCTGGTTCGTCCCGGAAACCACATCCGTCGTCAAACAGCTCCGCGCCTTCCAAGCCAAACGCGAGCACTTTGCACTCGTCGTCGATGAATATGGCGCGCTGATGGGCGTGGTGACGCTGGAAGATATTCTGGAAGAAATTGTCGGCGATATTCAGGACGAATATGACGAGGAGCTGGACGGGGTAAATCGCCTGAAAGAGGGCGGCGCGACCGTGCGCGGCGACATTGCCATCCGCGATCTGAACCGCGCCATGGACTGGAAACTGCCCGACGACGAGGCGGTGACGATTGCAGGCCTCGTCATCCACGAGAGCCAGACCATCCCCGAAGCCGGCCAGACCTTTGCCTATCACGGCTACCGCTTCGAGATTCTGTCGCGCGAGAGAAACCAGATCAAGCGGCTACGTGTGCGCAAGACGCATGAACCGGATCAGCGTCGGGCGCAGTAGTCCGTTCTGTGGGGCAATCCGACGGCTCGCTCATCCGACGATCCGTGCTACATCCGCCGCACCACGGCTTGACAAGGACAGCGCCCATGCGACGGTTTGCAACAGTTTCGCTATTCGCCCTCACCCTCGCCGCCTGCGCCGAGCCCGCGTCCGAGACCACAGCGACCGTCTTCACCAACGCCACCTTCGTCACGATGGACGGCCCGAACACCGACGCACTGCTCGTCGAGGACGGCCGCATCACCGCGCTGGGTCAGGACGATATCGACGCGGCGCTGGGCAACAGCGTCACCATCGTCGACCTGCGCGGCGCGACCGTGCTGCCGGGTTTCGTCGATAGCCATGTGCATGTGCGCGAGCTGGGCATGGACGCGATCAAGGTGGATTTGGTCGGCGCGCAGTCGCTCACCGAGATCATCGCGCGCATCCGCGCCCAACGCCCCAACCCCGCACCGGGCGAGTGGATCATCGGCCAGGGCTGGGACGAGGGCCGCTATGCCGATAGTGCCTCGCTGGAAGGGCTCGAAACCCCCGGCGGCTATCCCGATACCGCGCCGCTCTCCGCCGCTTTTCCGGACAACCCCGTCGCGCTGGAGAGCCTTCACGGCTTCGCGGCGATGGGCAATGCCCGCGCGTTTGAGATCGCGGGCATCGATGCGGATACGCCCGATCCGCAAGGCGGCACCATCCTGCGCCGCAGCAATGGCGAACCGTCGGGCGTGCTGCTGACGCTGGCCCAGGCTCTGCTGATGGACGCCGCGCCGGAGATCACCCAGGAACAGCGCGAGACTGCGATCCGCGCCGGGCTCGCGCGCATGGCGCAGGCGGGCGTCACGAGCGTGCATGAAGCCGGAATGACGGGCGAGGACGTGGCGGCCTTTCGCGCACTGGCGGAACGCGGCGAGCTGCCGATCCGCGTCTTCGGCCTGCTCAATGGCAACGATACAGAGTTGATGGACGACTGGTTCGAAGCAGGTCCGCTGGACGATGCTGACGACTATCTCGACATCGGCGGGATCAAGGTCTTCTTCGACGGCTCGCTCGGCTCTCGCACCGCCATGCTCAGCGCGCCCTATGCGGATCTGCCGGACACCGCCCGCCCCACGGCGCGCATCTCGCTCAACGCCATCGATCGCCTTGCCGTGCAAGCCCGCGACACCGGCTTCCAGATGGCCGTCCACGCGATCGGCGACGAGGCGAATGACTGTATTCTGGCGAGCTACGAGCTGCGGCTGTCCGAGTCCCCCTATGATCACCGCTGGCGCATCGAGCATGCCCAAGTCGTGCGGCCCGACTTCGCCGAACGGGCGGCCGCGCTCAACGTCATAGCCTCCATGCAGCCGAGCCACGCCGTGGGCGACAGCGCTTGGGCCGAAGCGCGGCTCGGGGATGAGCGCATCCGCCGCGCCTATGCGTGGAAATCGCTCGACGCGGCCGGCGTGCCGATCATCTTCAATTCCGACCTGCCCGGCGAGCCGTGGGAGCCGATGCAGACGCTCCACTTCGCCCTCACCCGGACGGATCTGGACGGCGCGCCTGACGGCGGTTGGTATGCCGACGAAGTGCTCACCCGCGAACAATCCTTACGCGCCATGACGCTCGCCGGCGCCCATGCCGCCTTTCAGGACGACACGCTGGGGAGTTTGAGCGTCGGCAAATGGGCCGACTTCGTCGTGCTAAGCGGCAATCCGATGACACAGGACGATGTGCGGGAGATCGATGTGCTGCGTACCTATGTGGCTGGGGAACACGTCGGCGGGGAGTGAGCCTTCGGGCAGACCGATCCCTAGCCCCCGATCGTCAGCCGTAGCGCGTGGAGCTGCGCCACCTGCTCGCTGATCGCATCCTGAACCGCGCGATGCCGCGCCAGGCGGCTCATCGCGCCGAGCTCATCCGCCGTGATCGCAATATGCACATGGCTCGGCGCAGCCTCTCCGAAATCGCGCGCATGTTCTGCCGCCCCGCCGTGACCCGCATGGTGATGCGACTCGTCCTCGACTTGCAGCAGGCTCGGAGAGAAGCGCGCGCGCAATGTGTTTTCGATCTCGGTCAGAAGTGGGTGCATGGGCGCGATGTCGGGGTCGATCACGGTCTCGTCAAGTCCGTCCACAGTCATACGCCCTTGCTTTTGAACGCCGTTTCGCCCATGTTGCGTCCTCCCCGAAATGGGCCTGAAACAGACCCGTCATCCCCTTTCCTTTACCGTTCGCATTGGAGCCTCCCCCTTGGCCTCTTCCTGGAAAACCAAAGGCATCGACATCAGCGCCGCGCGCGCCAAGAAAAAGAAAAAGCCCGAGCAGGAAGCCTGCGAATGGCCGGAGTGCGAGAAGCTGGGCGGCTGCAAGGCGCCCAAATCGCCCGACCGTCTGCGCGAGTACCACAATTTCTGCCAGGCCCATGCGCGCGAATATAACAAGAACTGGAACTTCTTCTCCGGCATGACCGACGCCGACATTGCCGAATGGCAGGTCGGTGCGCGCCACGGCCACCGCCCGACCTGGGACGTGCGCAAGAACACGGGCGAGCGCGCCCAGGCGAACAAGCGCCGCAAGGCGGGCGCGACGTCTTCCACCTCGGAAGGCTACGGCATCTTCGGCGACGGGCAGGATCCGGGCAGCGCGGATAGCGCACCACGCCGCAAGGTCTCCAAGATGGCGATCAAGGCATTGCACGATCTGGGCCTGGACGAGGGCGCGACCAATACCGAAGTGCGCAAGCGCTACACCAAGCTGGTCAAGCAGTTCCACCCCGATGCCAACCAGGGCAAGCGCGACGCGGAAGAGAGCTTCCAGCGCGTGCTCAAGGCGTGGAAGATCCTGAAGAACTCCAACCTCGGCTAAGGCCGGGGCCTTCCTTCATATGGCGCGAGACCGGACGGGATTGGCGCTCGCGGCACTTGCCGCCATCACCATAGCGCTGGTCGCTTGGGCCTATGCGCGCGGGCTCTACACCTCCGTCTGGAATTCCGATGCCGTGCAGCTGCTCAAGCTGCATGAGGACCTTATGGAAGACGGCGGTCAGCTGTCCGACTGGACGCTATCCGCCGCGCCGAGCTTTCTGCCGGACTGGCCTGTGCATTGGCTGTCTGAACTTCTCACCCCCGGACCGGTCTCCGCCATGGCGCTCTATATGGCGCTGCAGCTGACGCTGATCTGCGCGGGCGCGGCCTATGCGCTGCGGAGTGCGGGCGTGGTGGGCGGGCGCTTGCGATGGACCGTCGCGGCGCTGGTCGCGCTGATCTTCGCATTGACCCTGACGCCGGCCAGCCCGTTTCACCGCATCGGCTGGCCCGTCTATCATGCCGGGGTGCTGAGCCTCTATCTGCTCGCGCTAGGCGGTGCCTTCAGAGTGCTTGACGACAAGGCCCTCCCGCGCGGCGCGCTGCTGGTGATGGTCGCGAGCGTCGGCGCGGCCGCGCTGTCCGACACGCTGTCACTGGTGCAGCTGGTCGCGCCGCTTTGCGGGCTCTTTGTCCTCCACGTCTTGCTGCAAAGGATCAGCGCGCGGCGCGCGGCGGGCGCTGTCTTCCTCGTCGCTGTCGCCGGGCTGATCGGCTACTCCGTCCAGATCATGCTGGTGCCGCCCTATGCGGAGCTGTCGCCCTCGCTCGACTTTGCCAAGCCGGGCGGCGCGGCGCAGACCCTGCTCTCGACGCTTGGCGCGTCGATGGTCGCTCACCCGCTGACCGGCGCGGTGATCGTTCTGGGTTGGTTGGCAACGTTCTGGTTCACAGCGCGAGGTCTGATCCGCCCTGCACGTCGCGACGGCCTGTTCGCGCTGGCCGCATTCACCGTCGGTACGGCGATCACCTCCACCGCCTTCACCCTGCTGCTCTCCGGCCTGCCCGCCGCCTGGCGCTATATGCTGCCGAGCCTGGTTCTGCCTGTTATGGTGCTGGCTGGAGCGGCGGCGCGTATCGGTTCTGATCCCGCGCGCGCGCGCGTGCTGCTCGCGACAGCCTTCATCTCGGCGGGCTTCGGCGTCCACGCCGTAGCCAAGACCGGCACAGGCACGGACACCCAAAACATCGAGGCCGCCTGCCTGTCGGACGCGCTGGACGACATGCCGGGAGCGAGCGCAGGCCTCTCCGGCGCGGCGCTCTATTGGGATGCCAAGGTGATGGATGTGCTCATGCCGCTCGACACCACCATCGCGCAGGTCACGCAGACAGGCGAGGCCTTTGCGCCGGTCGGCTCGCGCGACTGGCAGAGGCGGCGCTATGATTTCGTGATCGCCCAGCCCGGCCATCCCGATCCCGCCTGGCGGCTGGACACGGCGCGCCTTGAGGCCATCAACGGCGCGCCGGATATGCGCCAACGCTGCGGCGGGCGCGAAGTGCTGGCCTATGAGGCCGGGCTGTCGCTCGTCGACACGCGATCCGTCTGGCGCGGATGCGAGCTGCCGAATTTCGGCCGCGTCGACGCGGACGGCTGCACGGTCGAGCAAGGCGAACCCGGCTTTGTCACCTTCGGCCCTTACCTGCCGACGGAAGCAGGTCGCTACCGTTTCACCCTGCGCTACCGGGCGAACGGCACGGGCGGACGCTGGGACGCGGTCGCGACCGATGACGGGAGCGCATTTACAGTTCTCGGCGAAGGCGCGTTGCCCGCGACCAATGGCGAGCCGGGAGATGTCTCCGGCACGCTGGTCCGGCGTGCGGGCGATGCGGGTCCGCGTGTAGAGTTGCGCAGCTATGCGGGAGAGACGACCGGTCTTGTCATCGAGGAAATTGTCATCGAAGCATTAGACGCCAATGGACTGGACGAGAGCGAAACCGTCCCGCAAACGGATCGCCGTGAGCCCTGAGACCACATCACCCGAGCCACTGTGTTTCGTCATCCCCGTGCTGAACGAGGCGCGGGCGCTACCGGGTCTGGTCGAGAGCCTGCGCCCGGTCTTGGACGAGCGGAACGCGCGCGTCCTCTTCGTCGATGACGGCAGCACGGACGAGACCATCCATGTGCTGCGGGGCCTACGCGACCATGATCCGCGCATCGGACACATCCGCCTGTCGCGCAATTTCGGCAAGGAGCAGGCGCTGTCTGCGGGCTTGAAGGCCGTCCCCGATGGGCACAGCGTATTGGTCATGGACGGTGACGGCCAGCACACGCCGGAGGCCGTCCGGACTCTGTTGAACGAGGCTGACGCCCAGCCCGCCGCGCAGCTCGTCTTCGGCGTGCGGCGCGACCGCGACTATCAGAGCGGGCTGGAACGCGGCCTGTCGCGGCTGTTCTACCGCATGGCCGCCATTGGCGCGCGCCAGAGCATGGACCCGCGCACGGGCGATTTCTTCTATGCGCGCGCGTCCGCGGCCGATGTTCTGCGCCGGTTCGAGGGCGCGCATCTGGTCTGGAAGGGCGTCTACGGCTTTGTCGGGCTGGAGCGCCGCACGGTCGAAATCGACATCGCGCCGCGGGGCGACGGCCGCTCGCGCATCGGGATGGCCGCGCGGCTGGGGCTAGCTATCCGGGCCATGGTCTGGACCTCCAAGGCGCCGCTGCATCTGATCTCGCTCACGGGCCTGCTGATCTCGGCCGTCGCCTTTCTCACCGGGCTCTATTCCATCGGGGAGTATTTCGTGACGGGTGTGACCGCGCCGGGTTTCTATACCCTCGTTGTCACGCAAAGCCTGATCGGCGGGATGATCCTGCTGAGCTTGGGCGTCATCGCGCAATATCTCGCGGCCATTCTCGACAATACCAGCGCGCGGCCCTCCGTCATCGTGGCAGACGAGACGGGGATGCCGGAGTTTCACAAGTGAGATGTTTCCCAGCTATCTTGCGCGAAGCCATCTGATCGCTAATCGCTGGACTGCCCCCATGCGTAAGCAAGCGGTAGCACGCGCCGATCCCACGAGATAAAGACACGCCATGACCGACTCCCCCTTCCCGCTGTTCCAGCCCGACACGACCGTCAATGCGCGCAATGTTTTCGGCGTTGATTTCGACATGCAGATCCCGGCGTTTTCGAAAAAGTCAGAATATGTCCCGCCGGTCGACGACGCCTACCGGTTCGATCCGCGCACGACGCAGGCGATCTGCGCGGGCTTCGCCTTTGATCGCCGGGTGATGGTGCAGGGCTATCACGGCACGGGCAAATCGACCCATATCGAGCAGGTCGCAGCCCGGCTGAACTGGCCGCTGGTGCGGATCAACCTCGACAGCCACGTGTCCCGCATCGACCTCGTCGGCAAGGACGCCATCGTGCTGAAGGACGGCAAGCAGATCACGGAGTTCCGCGAAGGCCTGCTGCCCTGGGCGCTGCAGAACCCAGTCGCGCTCACCTTCGACGAATATGACGCGGGCCGTCCCGACGTGATGTTCGTGATCCAGCGCGTGCTCGAAGCGCAAGGCCGGTTGACCCTGCTGGACCAGAACAAGGTCATCACGCCGCACAGCGCGTTTCGCCTGTTCGCCACGACCAACACGGTCGGCCTCGGCGACACGTCTGGCCTTTATCACGGCACGCAACAGATCAACCAGGGCCAGATGGACCGTTGGTCGATCGTCTGCCAGCTCAACTATCTCTCCCACGCCGAAGAAGAGAAGATCGTGCTCGCCAAGAGCCCGACTTACGACACGGCGGAGGGCCGCGAGTTGCTCGCCCAGATGGTGCGCGTCGCCGACATGACCCGCAACGCCTTCATCAATGGCGACATCTCCACCGTCATGTCCCCACGCACCGTGATGAACTGGGCCGAAAATGCCCGCATCTTCGGCGGTGACATCGCACAGGCTTTCCGCCTGACCTTCCTCAACAAATGCGACGAGCTGGAACGGCCCGTGATCAGCGAGTTCTACCAGCGCGCCTTTGGTGAAGATTTGCCGGAGAGCGCGGCGTCGGTGATGGTCGCGTAGCGGTC
>CALDUL010000020.1 GCA_937923575.1 uncultured Algimonas sp. | reverse complement strand
AAGCTGGACGGCTATTACGAGTGCATCCTGTGTGCGTCCTGCTCGACCTCATGCCCGTCCTATTGGTGGAACGGCGACCGCTATCTCGGCCCCGCCGCGCTGCTGCAGGCCTACCGCTGGCTGGTGGACAGCCGCGACGAGGCGACCGACGCGCGTCTCGACGAGCTGGAAGACCCGTTCAAGCTTTATCGCTGCCACACGATCATGAACTGCGCGAACGTGTGCCCCAAGGGTCTGAACCCCGCCAAGGCCATCGCCGAAGTGAAGAAGATGATGGTCGAACGCGCCTAGACGCGCGTCCGCCTGCGTCAGAAGGGTGCGCCAGAGGCGGATAGGGTGTGCCAAGCACGCAAACCCATCAGCGACATCTAATACCGAAAAGAGCGGCCACTTGCGAGCACGTTACGTGCTTGTGCTGCGACCTGTGCAAGGACCGTCCGTCCGCGCGTTGGAATGGTCACACCCCCGCTAGATCCTGACCAAAACATTAACCGTAAATCACTGTCATTGCCGAGATTAGGCCGCAATTCATTTTATGGCCTTAGATCACATCGTCGCTGGGGGGCGCCGTTGGGGATTTAAGGGGTTTACACGATGTCGTTCAGACCGGCCCGGTTTTTGATCTTGGGCGCGAGCGCGCTTGTGCTCGCGGCGTGTGGCGGCGGGGGTAGCGACAGCGCGCCCACGCCGACTCCCTCCGTCGTCACCCCGCCGCCGCCGCCGCCTGCGGCCGACAGCATGACAAAAATGGACACGCGCGCCGAATCCGCGCGCTTTCTGCGCATCGCGGGGCTGGGCGCGGACGACGCGGTGGTCACCGCGCTGACGGATGCGGATGCGGCGGACTGGCTGATCAACCAGATGGCGATCGCGCCCCAAAGCTATCTGGACGAGCTGTCCTCGCGCCTGGTCGAGGACGACGCCAAGAACCGCGACAGTTCCATGCTCATCTATGAGCGTCTGATCGGCTCGGATGCGCAGCTTCGCACGCGCATGGCCTTCGCGCTGTCGCAGCTCTTCGTGATCTCCGACCGCGACGATTTCAACCGCGGCTACGACCTCGCCAACTATTACGACATCCTCAACCGCAATGCCTTCGGCAATTACCGCGAGCTGATGGGCGAGATCACGTCCAATCCGATGATGGGCGATTATCTGACCTATCTCTACAACCAGAAGGGCGACCCGCGCACGGGCCGACAGCCGGACGAGAACTATGCGCGCGAATTGCTGCAGCTGTTCTCCATCGGACTGGTCGAGCTGAACATGGACGGCACGGCCAAGACCGGCGCGGATGGTAATCCCATCGAGACCTATGGCAATGACGATGTCGTCGGTCTGGCGCGCGTCTTCACCGGCTATGCTCTCGCTGGTACGAGCTACCGCTGGCGCGACCGCTTTGCCGACGCATGGCGTCGCCCGATGACGATGTATGACGAGTACCATTCAGAGCTGGAAAAAAGCTTTCTCGGCACGACGATCGCGGCGGGTACGCCGGGCGAACAATCGATAGAGGCGGCTCTGGATGCGATCTTTGCCCATCCCAATGTCGCGCCTTTCGTCTCGCGCCAGCTGATCCAGCGCTTCACCGCCAGCCACCCGCAGCCCGACTATGTCGAGCGGGTCGCGACCGCTTTCGAAACCGGCCGCTACACTTCGGAAAACAACCGAACCTTCGGCACGGGAGAGCGCGGCGATCTCTCCGCGACATTGGCGGCCGTGCTGCTGGACGAGAGCGTGCATGACGACGTCCGACTGAGCTCGGAAGGCAAGGTTCGCGAGCCGGTACTGAAGTTCACCCAATTTGCGCGCGAATACGCCAAGCCGGCGACCAAACGGCTGGTCGACGGGGAGTGGAACCGTCTGGCCGATACGTCCGATCCGATCGAAGGGCTGGGCCAGTCGCCGATGAAGAGCCCGTCCGTCTTCAACTTCTACCGCCCTGGCCATGTCGCGCCGGGTACGCAGACGGGCGAAGCGGGGCTGACCGCGCCGGAGCTGCAGATCGTCGGTTCGGCGTCGGCGCTCGGCTATGTCAATTGGATGAGTGATTACATCACCCGTCGGGATGACCACTGGGAAGGCACGCTGATCCCGGACTTCTCGCAAGAGGTTGCACTGGCCGACGACCCGGCCGCCATGATCGACCTGATCGACATGCGGCTGACCGCGGGCGGGCTGAGTCAGGACACGCGCACCGCCATGACCGAAGTCATCGACGCCCTGCCGATCCGCGAGAACAATGCCGACACCGACCGGCTATCGCGCGCGCGCATGGCAATTCTGATGGCGGTCACATCGCCTGAATATATGGCACTGGACTAGGAGACGCGGGCGATGGCAAATTACAACAGACGCAGATTCCTGCAGGCCTCGGCGGCCGGTTTCCTCGGCGCGACGGGTGCGCTTTCGGGTCTCGGTCGCAATCAGGCCTTTGCGGCGCAGACGGGCGGTTACAAGGCCATGGTCGGCGTGTTCCTGAAGGGCGGCGTCGATATGTTCGACGCGATCCTGCCGCATGATCAGGCAGGCTGGGACGCACTGCTGGCCTTACGGCCCGGTGTGATCAACAGCCACGAAGGCGGAACGCGTTCGCGCGACAGCCAGACCGTGCTGACCCCATCCAACACGGATCTCGGCACGCGGCGCTTCGGCCTGGTGCCGGAACTGGCTCGCACGGCGGAGCTGTTCAACTCCGGCGAAGCGGCCATTGTCGGCAATGTCGGCCCGCTGCTGGTGCCGACCAGCCGCGAAGGCGTACAGCGCGGATCCAGTTCGCTGCCCGCTAATCTGTTCTCCCACAACGATCAGCAATCGACCTGGATGGCATTCGGCCCCGAAGGTCAGCCCGCAGGCTGGGGTGGCAAGATGATGGATGAGGTCATCCGCGCGGGCGGCGTGCCCCAGCCGCAATTCGCCACCATCACGGCGGGCAGCGGCGATGTCTTCCTCGCGTCCGACAGAACGCAGACCTTCAAGGTCCCGCGCAATCCCGAAGACCTCGATGTCGATCTGGTGCGCAAGACGGGCCAGACCTCGGGCAATCACGGTGCAGCCGCGCGCGAGAAGCTCGCCATGTATCTACGCCGCACGGCCGACGGCTCGCCCAATCTCTTCGCCCGCGACGTGATGGACGGCCAATCGCGCGGACTGATCAACCTGCAGACCTATAAGGAAGCCTATGCGACCGTCGGCGCGCTGGGCGCGGTCTTCCCGGACACGAGGATCGGGCGGCAGCTGGAAGCGGTCGCCAATGCGATCCACACGCGCAGTGCGATCGGTAATTCGCGGCAAATCTTCTATGTCGACCAGGGCGGGTTCGATACACATGACGAGCAAGGCCAAAATATCGGCGGCCCCCTCAGCCAGGTTTTCGATGCTATCGCCGCCTTCCGCGACGCCATGATCGCGACCGGCGCGTGGGACGATGTCTGCCTGTTCACCATGAGCGATTTCGGCCGCACGCTGACTGACAATGGCGACGGCACGGATCACGGTTGGGGCAACCACCATTTCGTCTTCGGCGGCTCGGTCGCGGGCGGACGCATCTACGGCCAGATGCCGGAGCTCGACATCGACAGTGCGCGTTACACCGAGGACCGCTCGCGCCTGATTCCGACGACGTCGGTCGAACAATATGCCGCGACGATCGGCAGTTGGTTCGGCTTGGACAATTCCGAGATCGACCGCGTGCTGCCGAACCTGTCGCGCTTCGATGGGCGCGATCTCGGCTTCATGGGTGGCGGTTCGGCTTAAAGCGCGAGCGCCATGAAGCGAGAGTCCATCGGGTTGTCGTAATATTTCGGCACGTCGGTGAAGCCCAGCCGCTCATAGACCGCATTGGCGTGGGAGAGCCCGCGATCGGTGTCGAGTAGCAGGCGCGTGTAGCCCTGCGCCCGCGCGCCATCGACGCACGCCCGGCAGAGCGCTTCGCCAAGCCCGTGACCGCGCCCCGCCGGCAGCACGAATAGCCGCTTCAGCTCCGCCTCGCCGGGGCCAAAAGGCTTCAGCCCCACTGCCCCGACGGGCTCGCCGTCCACTTGCGCCAACCACAGTGCGTCATAGCTCTGTGGGAAATCGGCGAACTCGGCTTCGGTCCCCTGAAACGACAGGCTCTGGCCGAGATAGTCTTCAATGAAGCGCAGATAGTCGAGAAAGATCGATTTCACCGCGGCGATGTCTTCGGCGGAGGTGGCGGGAACGATCGTCGGCATGGCGGCGGAGTAAACCCAAGGCAGCCTACCGGACAAGGGTGTGACGGCTCAAGCCCCCGTTGCGAGCTCCAGGCGGCCGATCAGGGCGGAGCTGACTTCGCCGGTCTCGGTCAGGCCGTTCATGCGCTCGAACTCGGTGATGGCGGCGCGGGTCTTGGCGCCCATGATGCCGTCGGGCGTCCCGACCTCGAAGCCGAGCTGTGCCAACAGCGTTTGTGCGGTGAGGGTGCGTTCGCGGTTGGCGGTACCGCCTTTCGCGGCCAGCCACGGCACGTCGCGGAAAATACCATTGGCGGTCTCGTCAATGCTGCGCGGCTTGAACGCCGCCACGCGCGCATCGATGCGGGCCTGGGCCTCGGCTGACAGCGTACCGTCGAGTGTCTGCAGGCGGTCGGTGGCGAATTTGTCGCCCTGCGCGGCGGCGACCGTGTACCAGAAATAGGCATCCTCGGTATTGGGTGTCAGGCCGGATTGGGAGGACTCGGATAGGACAGCGAGATTGAACTGGCTGTCCACGACACCGCGCTGTGCCGCCTGTTCGAACCAGCTGCGCGCGGTCAGCATGGACTGCTCTGCGCCGCCGCGGCCTTCCGTGTGATAAAGCGCGAGATCGTGCATGGCGATGCGGTTGCCGGAGCGCGCGGCGCGTTCGATCAGCTGACGCGCACGAACGGGATCGGCATCGACGCCGCGTCCGGTCTCGTGCAGCTTGCCGAGCTGGTAGAGCGCGACGGCCAGATCCTGATCGGCGGCCATGCGAATAAGCTCCGCGCCTTCCGCGTCCTCGGCCGTCTCCAGCTTGGCGACGCCCAGCTGGAATTGTGCGATGGGGTCGCCGGCTTCGACGGCCGCCGTCAGCGTACCGAGCTGCGCGCGGTCGATTTTCAGAGCGCGCGCTTCTTCGTATTGTCCGATAGGCGCGACAGTGGCCTGTGACGGATCGACAATG
Organism: uncultured Algimonas sp.; assembly: GCA_937923575.1. Lineage (GTDB taxonomy): Bacteria > Pseudomonadota > Alphaproteobacteria > Caulobacterales > Maricaulaceae > Litorimonas. Next base: position 5,553 of record CALDUL010000020.1, on the reverse strand, counting down.
GCGACCCGCGTGGCGGGCTCGCCGAGCTGCGGCGTGAATTTCGGCGTGGCGCCAGCGTCCTGGGCGACGAATTCCGGCGCGGGATTGGGTGCGCCCTCAGTGCCGAGAATGGACTTGGCGGCGAAGAGGCCAACAGCAGAGACGCCGACCATCAGCAGGCCGAGCTTGGCGTTGCGCGGCGTGATCGGCAGACGCGACAGCAGCGACGGCGCGTCACTGCCCGCTCCCTTGACGCGACTGCGCTTTTTCTCGCGCTTGCGCTTGCGGCGATCCGTACTGTCTTCGCCGATCCGCACGGCCTTGGGGGAGCCTTCATCGGCATAGGCCGGATTGGCATAGGGCACTTCGGGTAGGGGCGCGGGCAGGAAGTCCGGATCTTGCGGCGTCTGGAAGGATTCCAGCGTTGCCTTCGTCATGTCGTCGAGCGCCTCGCCCGTCGGAGCGGTTGCGTCAGGGGCGGTTGGGACCGCGCCCGTGCGCGCTGTGTCCACGGGCATGGGCGGCATGGTGGGAGCCATCGGGGCTGGCGGCTGGACAGGGGCTTGAGTGGGCGCTTGAACTTGGGGCGCTTGAACGTGTGGCGCGTAGATGGGCGCGGGTGCTGGCGCGTGGGCCGGTGCAAAGGCGACGACCTTTGCCGTCTGCTGGCTGCTGGCGTAGGCGTTGGGGTCGAACTCGACCGGCTCATGCGGTGCACGGGGCTTGGATGACGATAGCTCTGCCCCGATCGGCGCAGTCTGCGGCGCGTAGGCGCTGGGCAGGGCGGCCGCATAGGGATTGGCGTCATTCGCCCCAGTCAGAGTATTGGCCGGGATGCCGGCCGGAAGGGTCGGCTGCGCCATGGCATCGGACATGGCCTCGATCGGCAATTGCCCGCCTGTGGGCAGCTGTTCGGAGACATCGGGATAAGCCGACATGTGAGCGGCGGTCGGCGCATAGATGGCCGCAGCTGCCTCACGCTCCAACCCATCGATGCGGCTCTGCATGGCAATCAATTGCTGTTCGAGCTGCACGCGCAAACGGTCGGCGGCGGTTTCCGCCACACCGGACAGCGCATGGTGCTGGCCTTCGAGATCCGCGATGCGGGCTTCCAGCTTGGCCTGATAGGCTTCGAACTCGGCCTGTGTCTGCAGCGCTAACTCGTTGACTTTCTCGGTCACGACATCGGCGGAGGATTGGCGGCGGGTTTCCAGCCTGTCGTGGATCTGCTCGATGGTTTCGCCGACGCGGGTCAGCGCTTCGGCGCTGTCTCGCTCCACGCCGTCGACGCGCGCGCCGAGATCAGTCCGGGTTTCGGTGATGGCGGCTTCCAGCCGTTCGTTGACGCCCTGGATGTCGCGCGCGCGGTCAGAGGCTTCCTGTGCAATCCGCGCATCCACGGCGCGGGCCATGTCGGCGAGGTGACGGTTCAGCTTGGTGACCGCGTCGGCCTGGGCCAGCTCGGCCGCGTCGATCCGGGCCGACGCCTGCGCAACAGCCGCTTCCAGCCGGTCGAGCCCGCCTTGCGACAGCGCAAGTTTCAGGTCTTGGCGCACGAGATCGCGGGTCTTTGCCGTCTGGTCGTCGAGCTGCGCGGACAGCGCATTGACGTGGCGCGACAGCAGGCCCTTTTGCGCGGTCGTCGTCGAGTTCAGCCGCGCATCGAGTGTGGAGACGACCGTTTGCAGTGCCGTGACGGATTTGCGCGTCACCGTGTCGGCGCGCTTCAGCCGTGCTTCGAGCTTGCGCAGATCGGATTGGATGTCGGCAGAGGCCTGCGCCTTGGTCTTGGCGGTATTGGCAGGAGCGTTGGCGGCTTTTGCTTGGGCGGCTTTGGTCTTTGCTGGGGCGGGCTTCGCGGTCTTGGCCTTGGTTGCGGTCTTGGGCTTGCGCGCTGTTCTGCGCCCGGCGGCCGGTTTGGACGCGGTTGTCTTTACAGCAGGCGCTTTCGCGGCGGGCGATTTGGCGGATGCTGTGGAGACGGGGGTCGCTGTGGTCGTGGTTTTGGCGCCATCCGCGCCCGTGCGGGTGATCTTGGCACTGGTAATCTTGGCCATTAAACCCTCCCTCGCCGCCAGGAATCGCGGCAGCGCGGACGCAATTTGCCCGCACGCTTCAATGCGCCTTGGCCCTGCCGTGGTTAATGCCGGGTTAAAAGGTTAACAGCGCCCTGCAGGGAGTGTGGGGTCGGGCGGCCGGGTGGTGTTTGTCCGCCGTGTTTTGTCCGTGAATAGCCGCGCGAGAATGTCGCGCCGCGTGGCTCAGGTTTACGTTGACGTTAACGTCAAATTATGCCAAAACGTGCATGTGCAAACGACGACCACAACCCCATTGGAAAGCGATCTGCTCCGCGCCTCCCGATTACGGGAAAAGGGCGCTTGGGGTATCCGCGAGTTCGCGCAGATGTTCGGCGTCACGCCGCGCACCATTCGCTTCTATGAGGACAAGGGCCTGCTGTCGCCCGTGCGGACCGGTTCCGGCCGTTCGGCCTCGCGCCAGTTCGGTCCGGCGGATCACGCGCGGTTCGAACGTATCCTGCGCGGCAAACGGCTCGGCTTCTCGCTGGACGACATCCGAGCCGTGTTCGACGTGCTGGAGGGCCGCATCGCGGAACCCAAGGAGCTGCGCCGTCGCCGCGATAATTTTCAGGCCGTCATCGACGGGCTGGAGGAGCGCCGCGCCGACATCAAGCAGCTCGAAGGCGACATGCGAGAGATCGTCTCCGTCATTGACGAGCATCTGCAATCCACAACGGACGAAAGCGACATGGACGTCGCCCAACTCGCCGCCCGCTACCAGGCGGCCTTCAACCAACATCTGACCCAGTAAATCTACACACCCAAGAGGACCACACTATGCCCAGCTATAAGGCTCCCGTTCGCGACATGCAGTTCCTGCTCCACGAAGTTCTAGGCTTCGAGGATCTGACGAAATATGACGCCTTCGCCGATGTCGACGCCGATCTGACGGACGCCATCCTGACCGAAGCCGCCAAATTCTCCGAAGACGTGCTCGCACCGCTCAACGTCGTCGGCGACCACGAGGGCTGCGTTCGCCACGAAGACGGTTCGGTCACGACCCCGACCGGATTCAAGGACGCCTACAAGCAGATGACCGAAAACGGCTGGACCGCGCTGTCCATGGACCCGGACTACGGTGGCCAAGGCATGCCCGGCATGCTGCAGATTGCGGCGTCCGAAATGTGGACGTCGGCCAATATGGCTTTTGCCATGTATCCCGGCCTGACCGGCGGTGCGATCAAGGCGATCCAGGTCGGCGGCTCGCCGGAGCAGAAGCAGACTTACCTGCCCAAGATGATGTCCGGCGAATGGACGGGTACGATGAACCTGACGGAGCCGCACTGCGGCACGGACCTTGGCATGCTGAAGACCAAAGCCGTCCCACAGGCCGATGGCAGCTACAAAATCTCCGGCCAGAAGATCTTCATCTCCGCTGGTGAGCACGACATGGCCGACAACATCGTACACCTCGTGCTGGCCCGTATCGAAGGCGCTCCTGCCGGGACCAAGGGCATCTCGCTCTTCATCGTGCCGAAGTTCAAGCTCGACGAGAACGAGAACCCCGGCGAGAAGAACACCGTTTCCTGCGGTTCCATCGAAGAGAAGATGGGCATCCACGGCAACTCGACCTGCGTGATGAACTATGACGAGGCCGAAGGTTACCTGATCGGCGAAGAGAACAAGGGCCTGCGCGTCATGTTCGTCATGATGAACGAAGCCCGCATCGGCGTTGGCCTACAGGGTCTCGGCCAGTCGGAAGTCGCCTATCAGAACGCGGCAATCTACGCGAAGGACCGCATTCAGGGCCGCGCTTTGTCGGGTCCACAGAACGCGGACAAGCCGGCCGATCCGATCATCGTCCACCCCGATGTGCGCCGCATGCTGATGGAGACGAAAGCCTTCAACGAGAGCGGCCGCGCGCTGCTCTACTGGGCCGCCAAGCATGAGGACATGGAGAAGCATTCCGGCGACGAAAAGCTCGCCGAGAAATGCGACGACTATCTCGGCCTGCTGACGCCCGTCATCAAGGGCTACCTGACCGACATGTCGATGAAGACCACGATCGATTGCCAGCAGATCTTCGGCGGTCACGGTTTCGTCGAAGAATGGGGCATGAGCCAGTTCGTGCGCGATAACCGCATCGCCCTGATCTATGAAGGCGCCAACGGCATTCAGGCGCTCGACCTCGTCGGCCGCAAGCTCGCCCGCAATGGTGGCCGCGCGCTCATGACGCTGAACCAGGAAATCGACGCCTTCATCGCCGACAACAAGGACAATGCCGCCCTGCCAGAGTTCATGGACGGTCTTGCTGGCGCCAAGAACAAGCTGACGCAGGCGACCATGTGGCTGATGCAGAACGGCATGAAGGACCCGAACAATGCCGGTGCCGGTTCGGTCGACTACATGCACATGATGGGCCTCGCCACGCTCGCCTATATGTGGGCGAAGATGGCCGTCGTGGCGCAGGCCAAGATCGACAGCGGTAGCAACGAGGACTTCTACCCCAACAAGATCATCACCGGCCGCTACTTCATGCTGCGCATGCTCCCCATGATGGACGCGCATCTGGCGAAGATCATGACGGGCGCGGAGCCGGTCATGGCGCTGGAAGCCGCCGCGTTCTAATCTCGGCGACATCCATTCGGCATTTGAATGGCAATAACACCGATCAGACCTCTTCCATGTTTTGGGAGAGGTCTTTTGATTCAGAGCATCCCTTCGAATTGGAGACACGCTTCGGGTCCGTGTGTCTGCATCTGGACGAAGAAGAGGTGTTTGTCGCGAATGTCGACGACGTCCCCGGGGTAGGCGATGTCGAGTGCGTGTTCCAATCTGGAACGCCTCGGACCCCGGCGTGCTGAACGCTTGATGAACGCCTCCGCGCGCCGCCGGTCTGCCTCTGGACAGCGGATTTGAATCCAAGCAAATTGCAGCTGCAAACAAGGAGGGCTCTCATGCAGACCAGCGACACAGTTGAACAGACAATCCAGACAGAAGAGTTAAACATCAACGTCGCGGAGGATGTCGGCGCAGCCGTCGAGTTCTTCTCGCCGGAAAATCTCATGAATCTTGCGCAATCCGCGCTGCCCTATGTGGTGCGCGGCCTGATCGCGCTGCTGATCCTGTGGATCGGCTTCAAGATCGCGCGTTGGCTCGGCCGCATGGCGCAGCGCAATTTGAACAAGGCGCCGAATATCGACCAGACACTGTCGAAGTTCCTCGGCTCGGTCGTGACCTACGCGGTCATGGCGATCGTCGTTATCGCAGCGATCGGGCAGGTCGGCGTGCAGACGGCGTCGCTCGTGGCAATCTTCGGTGCGGCCGGCCTTGCCATCGGCCTGGCGCTGCAAGGAACGCTATCAAACGTCGCGGCGGGCGTCATGTTGATGCTGTTCCGCCCGTTCAAGATTGGGGACTACGTCATGGTGTCCGGCGAAGAAGGTGTCGTGACCGACATGAGCATCTTCACCACCGTTCTGACGACCGTTGACCACAAGGAAGTCATCATCGGTAATGGCGATGTCTTTGGCACGACGATCAAGAACCTGTCCTC
>CALDUL010000019.1 GCA_937923575.1 uncultured Algimonas sp. | reverse complement strand
AGTCTCCTGCTGTTTCGCCTGCCATAAGCTGCAGGCTGGGGATTTGAGTCGGATATCTGTGCCGAGGCCCTTAGTCCAGTAGGCTTTGAGCAGAGCACACTTCCAGTGGTTCTTCGAGAATGACGCGCGGCAGGTGGCGTGCTCGCAGCTTCCGCAGCTCTCATTATCGGGACCGCTGCCGGGTGGCTTTGCATATCCCTTGGGCGCGTTCTTCGCCTTGGGTTTGTCCTTCGGCTCCTCTGGCTTCGCGACCTCTTCTCCGAACAGATTAGTATATTTCGTCTCGGTGAGTTTCACAGCAGCCTCCCTGCGTTAAGGTTATCATGGGCAGCAGCGTTAAGCCATAAGACCTCCGTCCGCTTCCTTGCGCCGTCCGCAAGGGCAGATTTTTCAACCCTGTGCCAGTCCGAGAACAGCGACTCATAAAGCTCACTTGGATATCCGGACAGGACAACCATGCCCTTGAGCGAACGCATAAACTCTGAAAGCTCAATGTGGTCTGCCTCTGTCATGTCTTCTGCATATCCGTGACGCGCCGTTCTGGTCTTTGGCAGATATGGAGGGTCCGCATAATGAAGGGTGCTCGGCGCGTCGTGTGCCGCGCAGACTTCCTGATATGTGCGCTCCTCAATTATTACGCCGCGTAGCCTTTCAACGAGTGCCGGCACTCGATCCGGCCAGCGTGACCAGTCCTTGGCTGGAGTTGAACCGCTCCTATTGCTGTTTGAGCGAAAGCCAGAGGACGTGGTGCAGCTGTTAGAGCCAAAGCCCTGATAGCTACGAACCAGAAGCCTGCGTGCGCGTTCGACAGGTGAAAGCTCCAAGCAATCAACAGCGCCATAAAACTCCACACGACTGAATGGCGTGAGCGTCACTGCCCTTTGAAGTTCCGCGGCCGCTTCTGGATCGCGCAGCACCCTGAACAAATTAACAATCATGCCATTTTTATCGTTGTAGATTTCCGCATAGCTGGAGGGCTTGCGGAGCAGTACCGCAGCGCTGCCTCCAAAGCATTCAGTGTAAACTTCGTGCTTTGCAAAGTTTGAAATTATCCACGGCGCGAGCATCCACTTTGCACCATGGTATCGGAGCGCCGGCTTCACTCTGCTGGCTCCAACTCGGTTTGCCATGGGTATCTCCTGCTTGGGTGTTGGGTTGTGTTATTATTTATTCAAGCCGAGCGCAACCCCTCTTGAGAATGGGCTTAAATTGCTCCTGCAGCATCTTGCGCTCGACCGAGCGGGTGATTGTGGTGATTTGGCTCTTGAGCACCAGGCGGAGCGCACGCCGCTGACGTTCGGTCAATTTCGTGCCATGGACGAGCTGATTATAAACCGCTCGCCAGTACATCATTCCCCTCGGGTGGCTGTGCCAGACGAAGGCCTCGCGCAATATCCATGCCTTAGTTTGAGGGTTCGACTTTGCTTTAATCAGCTCCGACACGAGCCTCTTGCAATCGCCTGCGTGGAATTTTGACTGGATCATGGAGTCGCCATTAACGCGAAAAGGCGCCTGCGTCTATAGGTTTACGGCTCCAGCCCTGCTGCGACATTTGTGACGTGGCGAACCATGCGCTGCCATAAAGCGCGTGCCAAAGATATCTGGTTCTTTTTTTCCGCCGCCCTCGCCAGCCGTTTAAGATTTCGCGGGACCATGACCCAGTGGTCCTTGCAGAACCAGTATGTGTGGTTTGCTGTCGTGGTGGCGGTGCAGCCGATTATCTCGCAGCGCTTCACTTTTTCTTTGGTGGCAGCGTGACAAGAACCTCCGCGAGTTCCCTGCATGATATGTCAATTTTTGGAGCTGCCTCGGAATTATTGCACCACCTTTCCACGTTCGATATTGCTGTCCGCTGACCGTCTCCGACGCCAACCGTGTAAATAAAATGCGCGACCGCCATTAAAAGGAAAGCTGCAAGCAATCCCAAGACGCTCACGCCGAATATTTGAGTAGCCGTGTCAGGCTGGCGGCCAATTGTCGGTCGTTCTGCCATTGTGTTAATCTCCGTTCGCGTGTCAATCATTAGAACTTCTCTGTCTCGTTGCCCCAAGTAGACCATCCCTTGCGGCGGGTCCTTCCAAACAGCTCCACATAGGGACCTGCATAAAGCTGCTCAATGCGGTCGTATATTTCGTCAGGCTTCCGGCTATGCTCCCGGACTGGGGAGACGCACAGCTCGCGGACAGATTTGCTCCTGCGCGAAGGCTCACCAAGCTTGAACTGCCAGCAATCCTCGGTGTTGCGTCGCGAAGTGTGCCCCATACCAAGCGCCCAGCGTGCGTTGTCCGCGGTCGGAATGTCTCGGTCCAGCTCATGCTCCAGCTTGTTCGTCTTAGCCCAGCAGAAGGCCTTGGTGCTGAATGTGAAGCCGAGCTTTCTCATGAGCCAGAACATCTGCTCGGTGTGGCTGGAAGTGCACCAGACGAAGACCGCGCAATCGGGAGCGCATAGGTCGCGCACCGGGAGGACAGCAAGTTCGTCCACGGTCATGGTCTGATAGTGCTGCGCCTCCGCACGCTGCGGGACGCCTGCCATGTTGTAGCTTTGATATTGCCAAGGCGGGTCCATGTAGAGAACGCGAGCCTCTCCCCGGCGCAGTAATCCAAAAGGCCAGTCGGTCATTTTAAAGCCGATATGTTCTGTTGAGCAACTGCTAAATCTAATGTTTGAGCCATTCCTGTTAAAAGTTCGTGCATTGCTCTGCACCCCTCTTTATCGTGAGTGAAGCCACTACCAAACATGAATCCAATTTTATACCTATCAGCAAGAGGCTGGACTAATTCAGTCCAAGTCACGCCATCTCGAAAAATTATTTTTTCGGCACCACCTACCCTAGGGTCATACTGTTCTTCGCTCACGATTTCTCTCCAAACTCTGGCATCTGGTCCCAGCGACCGTCCCACCGTTCTATAAATTCCTCGTGAGGCGTCGCTTAACTTTCTTTTTTGGCACGGCGCTTCCTCCCAAATGGATCGCCGTAACGTATCGCAACCCTGCGGACATAGGAAGGCTCGACATAAACCGTGTCGTCGGTCAGTGCCTCAGCGATTTTGTAGGACGAGAGAGTGCGGTCCTTGCGCCGGAGCTGCATTGCGCGTTCTGATATCGGAGTGTTATGCTGCAAGGACACGGCTTTTCATGGCCTCCGCTGGGAGCTTCCGATATTCGACAGGGGTGCCGTTTGAAAGGTGGCGCTCTATACCGACGCGCATTCCGTCCGATATGCCGAGGTCCTCATAGACATAGACGCACTCCGCTACATGAGAGAAGGCCAGACCCGCCTCGATACCCGCAGCGCGTTCGACTGGGATTGTGTCGTCAAGGATTCCGTCCTGCGTATATAGCAGGTGGCTGGCATATGGAGCCTCGCCGCGGAGGAGGCAGTCCCGCACGCAGGCTCGTGCGTATCGGGTGTTGAGTTCCACGTCGTCAGCGTAGGGGCTTTCTATAATCACGACCCTCATGGTGCAGGCTCCTTAAAATCAAATGGGAGGTTGAATGCCCAGTCCGCCATGTCCTGCGCGTCCTTAAAAATTTCGTTCTCCAAATCATTCTTAAAATAGACGTTCCTATTTCCCACCTCGATATAACTGGTGGCGTTTTTCAGATACCATGGCACGCAGGGATTGCTCTTAAGCGAGCGCCAGAAGAACTCTGGATATTCGGTGTCGATAAATTCCCATATTTTGGAGGCGATACCTGTGCCTCTGTATTTTGGCTCTACCCATATTTTAGAGAGAAGCCTGACGCCAAATGGAGTGTTTAGCATTATGACCCCGCCCTTAGTATCAATCCCTTCTTTAAAAAGGTAAACATCAAGCCAATCTTGGTCTTCCCAATATCCGTCGCGGAGCGTCGCTTCAAACCCTGACTCTAGTGATTGTTTGACCTCTTCCCAGTCGCCGACAGGGCAGTGCAAGTACATCATTTAAATGCTCCTTCTGGACAGAAGTCGAGAGCATTGGCCTCGATCCACGCATTGACCTCCTTAGCCATGCAATCTTCTTCTGGCAGGCGTTGCATCCTAACACGCTTCATAACCTCCGAAGATATTTGCGAGCATGGCTCTAGCCAGTCAGGTGTCGCGGTGTGCAATCCTTCGGGAATCCAGACGTATGTGCGCGAGACGGGATTTCCCTCGCCGTCTTTGTATTCATGAGTGAAGTGGACCTGACAGAACCCATAGTCACCGCCTGTGTGTTTGAGGTCGTAGATTTTTTCGCCGCTCATCGGTATCTCCTGCTGTTGGGTGCGCCTATATATGTCTCTCGGCGCTGGGTTGTAAAGTTAAAATATTTGGGACTAGAGATAGCTCTCGATCACTGGCACAATCGGTGCGTTCGCAAACTGCTGCGGTGCGTGCTCCTCACAGAACTTGCCCTCGGTCTTGGCCTTGCATCCCTGCACCCGGCACTGTCCATCCACGACAGAGGGCTGGGCATAAAGCTCCTTGTGTCGTTTCGCGTTCGGAGGCTGATGGTGTATCGACCTTTTCTTAATAGGGTCTAATTTCCCCTCTCTCATGGCCCTCACACGCGCTGCCATAAATTCGTCATAGGTCCATTTGCTGCGTGCGGAGCTTATATTCAGGTTAATAATATCCATGACTTCCTCCAGCTTCATTCCCTTTTTAGAAGGTCCTGCAGCCAGCTTTTTAATCGTGGCTATCTCGTGCTCTGTCAGGGACTGGACTGTTTTTCGGGTCAGGGTCTTGGTCATAGGGTTGGCCTTTCCATTGTTTCGGTTACGGAATGATATGTGACTTTAACGCGCGTAATCAGCTCAAAGACGGTACCGCATTTTGTGCAAGTGCGCTTATCCCTTCCGGGCTTTGGAGCTTCGTCCTTGGGGTGGACATGATAGCAATGAGGGCAGACAATGCCTCTCTGTGATGTTGTAATATCACTCATAGCCACGTCCTCCCTGCAGCGGCGTCACGCGCCGTTGAATAAGCGAGGCCATACTCGGCGCTCAAATCCGTTACCGTTTCCCCCTCGGCCTTACGTCGCCGCAGCTCCGCTGCTATCTCCGCGTTAATTACATTCGAGGATTGATTACGAGACTGCTCCGCAGCCGTAGCCCAGACGCAGTTATTCGGCTCATAATCGCCGTCCGTGTCCACACGGTCTAGGGTCATGCCTTCGGGCCTGATACCCATATCTTCTAAAAAATTTTCGAAGCGTCGCTTCCAGCGACGACAGACCTTAATTCCGCGGCCGCCGTACCTGCTGTAATTGTGGGTGCTGGGTGTGTAGCAGCGCTGGATCATTCCTCGCCAACTGTTGTGGGTCCTCGTGTGGCGCTTTATGCGCTTGGGTTCTTCCATGGTATTCTCCTGCTTGGGGTGTTAATTTTGGCGGGTTCTCCGGGCCTCTGCTTCGAGCTGGTCCGCCTCCTTATCGTTTTGAATGGCGGAGCCGAATTTATTTTTCTTACGAAGCTCCGTGGCCTGTAGCCGGAGTAATTTCGCTCTGGATTCCATCTGGTCGGGTGTCATGTTCTGTCCTACTTTTGGGTTAAAAATGTTCTTCGTTGTCTGCGCTCTCTTCTTCAGACCAGCGTTTGAGAACCTGCATCTGGTGTTCTCGATGCCTCTCAAGCTCCTGCTTTGATTTAGGAGGGCGGCGAGGCGGTGGCGCCGGCATTCCCGTTGAGCGCTCAATAGCATCTGCGACCTGTAATCGCCTTAGCTTTATCTGGCTTTCAGAGAGTTTTTTCTGTGGCTGAAACCATTTTAGGGAATCAATCGCGGCGTTGCACGCGTCCATGGTCTTCTGCAGGTCCCGATATTCCTTGAGCACTGAAGCCATGAGCTCACCGCTATCGGATGGTGCCCACTTGGTGCCCGGGTCGGGACTTTTGCGCCAATTGCGGCACGCCTTCTCAATCAGCCAAGCTGGGTATTCAGAGAGGTCCTGCACCCACTCGTCGAGGATTTCAGTCTGAATTGAGAACTTTTCTTTCTTTCGCCAGTACCGACGGTGCATGAGGCCAATTCTTGTGAGGATATATGGGACCTCCGCTGGGTTTAATCGGTCTGCGAGATATCGCCGGGCGTCTCGGTATGCGTCCCTGTGGAGATAGGCCTGCTCAAGCATGACCTCGTTCTGCCTCCACTCAATCCGATTGCGGTGTCTCATATCGACTAAGAACCTCACGCATCGCTGCGTCGTAGGACTCATCTTCAGCGGCTCGCTGATCCGCAGCGCTAGGTCGCCGAGTGTAGGGGGCTGGGTTGTTAGTGTTCGTTCCTGCATGGGTTTTGTCCTTATCGAGGGGTTGAGGGGTTGGCAAGCCTGAAAGTCGTTTGTCGCGGTTTTCGATTACGGCTGGGCGAAAATATCCCCAGCTCCTGGTGATAGGTTTCCTCGCTCTGGCTGCGACCTTCTGGAGCGCTGGAATTATATCCAGCTCAAGATCGCACGGTGCTTGTCGGTCGGTGAGCCAGAGCCTGATTTCAGAAAAATTCATGAGCGGTATTGCGGCCTCGAAGAGGGCTGGCCGTGCTGCCTCGACGCATTTTTCGAGAATGATTTTCCAGTCTCCCGCGCCTAGCAGAGCAGAGGAATCAGCAGAGTCAGCTACAGCTACTGCTTCTGCTTCCGCTATGGGTACCCCCATGTCTAATGATTTCAATGACTTATTTTCAACAGCCCCCGATAAATTATCACTACCTTTTTGCGTTTTGCCCTCGATAATTTGTGAGGGGCTCTTTTTTGAGGCAGAGCGAGAGCTTTGACGTTTGCGAAAATCCTTGTCCTTTTGAGCCTCTTCCATGAGGCGCTTTTGCGTGATCCATTTACCGCACTCGGAGACGTCCCAGAACTCTAAAATGTCGTCCTTGTCCACCTTCCATTCCTGCGGTGAGAGGCCCGTAATGCGTCTTAATTTTGTGCCAGTGTTTGGCAGCCGGCAGTCAGCATTACGCCAGCAGGTGATAATCAATAAAACGTATGCGCCATGTTGTCGCGTCGAGAGCATTTGGGTGTCGGCCAGATATGCGTCGGTCCAAAATGGCAGCATATCCCTGCGTTTAGGCGTGTTTTTTTTAGCCATGATTCGCCCTTGATTTTGTTAAAATTTCGCTGATAAAGGTCATATATTTAGCGCTCCCTATAGCGTTGAATTTGAGGCGGAGAGCTTCCTGCAAGGGCTCCCGCCTCTTCCCCCATAAACATTGTCCGCACCTTTTCAAGACCAAATTGGTTAACCTTTCGTGTATAAATTTGTGCATCGTTTCACGTGAAACCCCTTGCAGCGGATATTTGGCTGCGACATATAAAGGCCAACGGGTTAATAATTCGCGCCTTCCTCCTGCGGGGTAAGCTTGAGTTCCGGAGGCCGCTCTGTCTGGCAGGGGTGTTAGATAATCGGTCATATTATTATCGCGCGGAGGAGCAGCATGGTCGCTCGTCTGTCTCATAAGCAGAAGGTCGTCGGTTCAAATCCGACCCGCGCAACCATTTCCCTGACGTCAGAATTTTATGCAAAAAAAAGCCCAGCCGAAGCCGGGCAAGTTTATCTCGCTCTCAAAGGGGACGTGAGTTGCGAGGGTGAATATCCGCCTTAATCCTCTGGGTCGTAACCTTCAAGCCACAATGTATAATTATCTGTGCCTTCGTCGTATGGATTGCGGTGCGGACCAAGACCATCGGCTCGCGCCTTTGCTCCCGCAGCCTGAATGGCTTTCGTGTCTTCGCCATATGCGTTGAAGCCAGCGATCCAGTCGTCAAACTCTGGCGTGCCCTCCTCGTTCGGGTTCTCCGAAAGCTCATGACCATTGCCTGCCATGGAAAAGCCAATGCTATAGCTCTCGGAATTTTTATCCTCGGTCACGTCTTCGGTCGCCTCCGGTGCTGGTCCCTCTGTTTTTTCTGGGTTCAATCGAGCAAACTCTCTATGGTATTCTTTCTCATAGAGCGCGTGGGAGGCCGTTCCCTCCTCATAGGGATTGCCGGGAGGGTTCTCCGTGTTAGCGTCCTCAATGGCGACCGTCTTTGGATCTGATATATCACGCTCGGCCTCTGGCTCGACCTTTGGAGCTTCTTCTGCAGGCGCCTGAACCTCTTCCTTTTTATCAGGTGGCGGATTGTCAGCCTCGTGCTGTGCCTGCATCCAAGCGACCTGCCAGTCGGACCAAGCTTGGTGATCCTCTGGGTAGGGGTTCATATCAAGCGGCTGGTCCAGTCCATGAGCCTCGCGCCCTTTGATATATGCGCGGCTAAACTTCTCGCCTTCGTCAACCTCAAGGTCTTGGTCTGCCTGCTCTGTATTATGCAGGCCGCTATCGTCTGCGAGAAGGTCAGGCTGGTCTGGCATGGCTTCCACCTCTGGACGCTCCTGGTCAAACTGTTCGCCATGAATGACGACAATTTTCAGCATTTTTTCACCGACCTTATTGAGCTCAAGAACCGCCTCGTTCGTAGCCCGGCCTTTGGCGACAATCTTAGTCGCGCCGTCCTTGACCGTGTAACTTTCGAGGAGCGCTGTGACGTGCGACGTGCATCCAGCCTCGGCGACAATTTCAACAACCTTTGAGACCAGCTCGTTTGCGAGGTCGTCCATCGCGTCAATCTCTGCCTGTTGAGACTTCTCTTCCATCTTTTCCCAGACGGTTGACTGAACTTGTGCGCGGCGGTGACGAAGCAGCGTATCGCGTACCTCGGCAACCAATTTGTGCGGGTGCTTTATGTCGATTATTTCGCCAGTTGAGATATCAGCGACTTCGACGGTTTCATTATCTTGATCCATGAGTTTAGTCTTTCTTGTTTAATGGCAATCACAATGAGTTTGCCTGTTGAAAATCGGACTCGAGTGTCGACAAGATACCTGTCGTCCGGGGTTAAACCCGCCTGACCGAGAGCGTCATGGATAGCCTTTACGTGGTTGTCCAAATCGCACTTTGTCATGCTGCGGGGTATCAGTATGTCAGAACGCCAGTAGGCCTTCTTCGGCATTTTCTGGAGAGGCTTTTGCTGCCAGCCAAGCTCCTCCTTCGCGGCCTTAAGCCACTTGCGATATTCAGGAGATTTTATTATCTCCGGGCGACCGCGCTTATTGATAATCGGAATACGGCTCTTGTTAACAGAGGGCGGCGGCGTTCCGAGTGTGAAAGTTAATGTGGCCACTTCTCCTCCATTATGACCTCGAACTGGGCAGACATGCTGCGTTTGTTTTTGCGAGCGATCTGGCGGAGTATGTTCCACGTTCTGTCCGTCGCATTTATTGAGCGGACTTTTTTTGCAGGCTGTAATTTTTCGGTCATAATTACTCTTATTTTATTTTGAAATAAAAGTAAAATAACAACTTGCAAGATGTGCTTTTGGGTTGTATAAAATAAACAACACCCCGACGCAGGAGAAAAAAATGATTGCATATTTTAAAGACCGCAAAGAAACATTTGCAAACCTAGAGGACGCTATGAGCTGGGTCATTAAGCAGGCGGCACGCTTCGGCATGACAGGACCGGAGGCCGAGGCCGAGGGCTACGCTTATATTTGCCAAGCCTAATTCACACCCCAAAGCAGGAGGCCAGCATGGTCAATTATTCAGATATAGATTTGGCGCGAATTGAGGCGGCGCACGAAAGATACAACGATTTCATCTTGGAGAACGGACTCTCCGAGAAGGTCCGCGATAATCAATGGGGCAAGGTCGCGCGGAAAGAGGCCGACATGGACGCCGCTTTTGTTATGGCAGTCGAGGAGGCAAAGATATGAGAGGCCTCACAGATATTGCCGCAGCATTTATTGACCAGCAAATCGCGACTGCTCCATCGGGTTGGGCGCAAACATGGTGCGTTATGCTTAACGGAAACATCATGGACTCAAGCTGCGCTAAGGACCTTGAGTTGGTCCTTCAGTCTATTATCGACGGTGACGAGGTTATATTGGCGCAACGCTCAATTATCCGCGACGAGGCTTTCGTTGAGCTTCATAAGATAACCGCGGAGGGAGACGACCTTAAAAACATGATTGCCCTGCAAGGGCGCTGCTGGGGTTCATGGCGCGTTTGGACTTGCCTACAGGGAACTTCCCCGAAGCCATGGGGACGCTTCACCTGCAATGGTCACGCGCAATGGATGGGCGCTTTTACTCTTGAAGAGGTCACAGAATAATGGCTGGCGTACCTTTAACACTCAATAAATTTAAAAAGGAAGAGTTCGAGGCTTGGCTTCTTGACTGCAAGGCGCACGTCTTAGCTCCGACTAATCCATATGAAGTCCTTCGATATAAAACGCGCGGCGTCGCAAACGCCAAGGCCACTCATGTCGTTTACAGAAAAGAGAACGGCAACATCACCTACACTGGTGATTCACGCTCTCATTACTGGGCTTTCAAGTCTGGGAAGTCTCAAGACCTCTATGTCGGAGCCAGTGCAAAACAGGCCAAGGCAAAGCAGGCGAGAACTCCAAAAAAGCACAGGGCTGGAGTTGGCAATGGAAACCAGCGATCCAAGGAGGTTGTCAAAATGCTTGAGCGTGACGGTGAACTTTGTTTCGCCTGCCATAAGCCACTGGGTGACGATATAACTCGAGAGCACCTTTTGCCAAAATCTTTAAAGGCTGGTGAAAGCCTCCACAATAAAGTTCTTATGCACCAGGAGTGCAATCAGAGACTGGCGGACCTTCCGCTTGGGCATAAAATTGACTTAATAATTACCATGAGAGGAGTGTAATATGTCATTTGAACCACGCAAACCAAGGGAGGGTGAAGAGGTCTTTACCCTGCTGGGAGATGACCCTTTGTTTCCGCCCTTTGTTGACGCTTACCGCGCAATGATCGAGGGCAATATTGACCTTGCAATTCACCATCTGCGCTCCATGCAGGCTGTTATTGACCCGCTTCCTCCTCATCATGAGAAGGTTCGCTCCTGCGCCGATAAGGCCCAGAGCGCGAGAGAGCG
>CALDUL010000018.1 GCA_937923575.1 uncultured Algimonas sp. | reverse complement strand
ATCATCCGGCCATCCCAGCGCTTGTAGTCGATCGCGGTCACGACATTGGCCAGCTGCAGCGTGCGCCCGCCGTTCTCGCCGCGCTTGACCGCGACCTCCTGCAGGCCCGGTGCGTAGTCCACCAGCGCCACCGTCGCGCCGTTGGGAATATCGCCGCTGATCGTGAAGCCGGACGCGGTCTGCACGAGCTGCACCTGATGATCCAGATTATGCTTGGCGACCTGGCGCGCGCGGTATCGCGGCGCGTCGTCCTGCCCATTGATCACCATTTGCGGCGTGTACATGTTGGAGCCGAGCGAATCGCGGTACTGCCGCTGACGGTCGGTAAAGGCCGGATCGCCGAACGTGTCCTCCCAGCCCAGATAATCCCAATAGGTTACCCCATAGGACAGTGTCAGCGCGTCCGGATCCGTCTCGTCGAGCTCGGCCACGAACTGGTTGGCCGGCGGACAGGAGGAGCAGCCTTGGCTGGTGAAGAGCTCCACGACGCGCGCGGGCTGGGTCACACCGGCAAAGGCGGGGGCGGCCGTCGCGGCCAGTAGGGCGAGGGAGAGGAAGGTTCGATTTGTCATGAGACTGACTTAAGCCGGAAGCTGTGGCCGCGCCATGAACGGGTGCATCACTTGCGCGTGAGTGGGGTGAGCGGTTGTGGCACTCAGCTTCGATGGCTCTCACCGCCACCGCCATTTTTGGCTCAGGCCGGCTTGATCGGCCTGTCCATCTCCCGACGCTGCGGCTGGGATGACTTCCGCGACTGTTGGATCGTGAGCGGCAAGCTCGGTGCGTCTTGGACGATCTGCGCTGGATGGTCCTTCTGGCGTTAGCCTAGAACCATCGCTCTCCCTCGCTGCGCTCGGTCCGCGCGTTGCCCCCAGGCTGTGTCGTGGCTGGGTGGGGTGCTGGTGTTATAGGCCAGGGATGGGCGCCTTATCCGGTTTCCCGTCGCCGTCCATGTCCGGGTCACCATCCGCGGAGAGCAACACCGCGATCCAGCGTGTCGTCGGAAATTGCGCGAGTATGATCATCATGATCACCGTCAGCGGCGCGGAGAGGAACGCTCCAACCCCGCCCCATAGCGCGGTCCAGACCGTCAGGCTGAGCACCACGACCAACGCGCTCATGTTCATGCTGTCGCCCATCATCTTGGGCTGGATCGTATTGCCGATTATGAACTGTGCGCCGAACAACAGCGCGCCGAGAATGATCGGTCGCGTCAGCGTTTCGAACTCGACCAGTCCGAACATGACCGGCAGGGCGACGGCCGCCAACCCGCCGACGATGGGTATGTAGTTCAGGATGAAGATCACCAGCGCCCAGAACAGCGCGTTCTCCAACCCGATGACCGTCATGGCGATATAGCTGATGACCGTCTGGATGAGGCTGATGATGGTCTGCACCGAGATATACTGCTCGATGGAATGGCGGATACTCTCGCCTGTGCGCGAGGCACGGTCGCGGCGGATCTTGTCGGGGAAGAGATTGTCCATCTTGTCGGCAAAGCTGGCTTGGGCGACGAAGAGGAAGACGACATAGATCGCGATAAGTATGGCGTCCGACAACACGCCCTGAATGGCGAGCGCAAAGCCTGCGATCGCGCCTTGGAGCCGTGCGAAAAGGCCGAAGCGTTCGTTCAGCAAAGTGAAGTTGAAATTCTCCTGTCCGAAGAGACCGCCAATCTGGCCGATCAATTCGTTGAGGCGGCGCTCATAGCGCGGCGCCTGATCCACCACATCGCCGACCGTATCCGCGACGACGACGACCAAGCCGGTCAGCAGCCCCACGGTGAAGATCGCCGCAATGGTCAGAGCGAACCAATAGGGAATGCGCTTGGACAGCCCGTCGATCCAGCGCGCCAGCGCGTCGATGGCCAGCCAGAAGAACACGGCCAGTGCAAAGGGCGCGACCAGATCGCGCGTCACATAGAGCGTCCACGTTACCGCAATGGCTGCCAGCACCAGCATGGCGGAGCGGGTCGTATTGTCGACGGGACGTGCGGGGAGTTCGGCCATGGGGGTTCAATAGCGCCCTACGCTGAATAAAACCATCCCAGCCGTCGAGGTGTCGAAGGCCACTCCCGGTGCGCGCCGCACTGATCCATATTGCGTTCACATCCCCCGCCTCATAGACCGCTCAACACAGAGACCCCCTCACCGGAGCATGACATGAGCGACACCATCTTCCTCGGGACAGACAGCGACGATGTCCGTCAGGAGCTGCGGCTCGACAAAGCCAATCGCCACGGCTTGGTCGCGGGCGCGACGGGCACGGGTAAGACGGTGACGCTGCAAATCCTCTGCGAGGGTTTTTCCAAGGCTGGCGTTCCGGTCTTCGCCGCCGATGTGAAGGGCGATCTGTCGGGTGTGAGCCAGAGCGGGTCAGCCTCTCACAAGCTGCACGACAAGCTGTTGCAGCGCGCGATGAAGATCGGCCTGCGCGACTATGACTACGCCGCCATGCCGACCGTGTTCTGGGACCTGTACGGCAAGAAGGGCCACCCGGTCCGCACCACGATTTCAGAGATGGGTCCGACGCTGCTCGCGCGCCTCATGGGGCTGAACGAGACGCAGGAGGGCATTCTGACGATTGCCTTCGAGATCGCCGATGACGACGGCATGCTGCTGCTCGACATGAAGGATCTGCGCGCGCTGCTGAACTTCATCTCCGACAACAAACAAGAGATCAGCCGCGAATACGGCAATGTCACCAGCCAGTCGGTCGCCGCCATCCAGCGCCAGCTGCTGAAGCTTGAGCGCGCCGGGGCGGACGAGTTCTTTGCCGAGCCCGCGCTGGAGCTTGAAGACCTGATGCGCGTGGACGAGAACGGCCAGGGCATGGTCAACATCCTCGCCGCGGACGAACTGATCAACTCTCCCGATCTCTACTCGACCTTCCTGCTCTGGCTGATGAGCGAGTTGTTCGAAGAGCTTCCGGAGGTCGGCAATCCCGACAAGCCGAAGATGGTCTTCTTCTTCGACGAAGCGCACCTGCTGTTCGAGGACGCGCCCAAGGCGCTGGTGGAAAAGATCGAGCAGGTCGCGCGCCTCATCCGCTCAAAGGGCGTTGGCATTTACTTCGTCACCCAGAACCCCGCCGACATCCCGGACAGCGTGCTCGGCCAGCTCGGCAACCGCATCCAGCACGCGCTGCGCGCCTACACGCCCAAGGAGCAGAAATCGATCCGGGCGGCGGCGAGCAGCTTCCGCGAGAACCCCGGTTTCGACACCGAAGAGGTCATTACCGATCTGGGCGTGGGCGAGGCGCTGGTCTCGGTCATGGACCACAAGGGCGTGCCCGGCGTTGTCGGCCGCACCATGATCCGCCCGCCCGCTTCGCGTCTGGGCCCCGCCAAGGCAACGGAGCGGAAAGCGATCATCGCGGCGTCCAATCTGCGCGACAAATACACCGACACCATCGACCGCGAGAGCGCTTACGAATTGCTGGAGAAAAAGTCCGAAGCGCGCGCCGAGGCCGAGGAGAAGGAGCGCATCGCGGAGGAGAAAGCCGATGCCAAGGAAGCCGCCGCCAAGAAGAAAGCCCGCGAGAGCCGCTCGGCCCCGCGCACGCGCCGCAAGAAGGACAGCGCCCTGATGCGCGAGGTCAAGCGAGAGGGTCGCCTTATGGCGCGCCGCGCCATGCGCAATGCCGTGCGCGGCCTGCTGGGCGGGATGATGCGTCGGTAACCTACTCTTCCGTCGCGAACCAGAATTCGACTTCTTCCGTATCGACCGCACAGCGCGCGCTGTGCGGCGTTCCTGCCGCGATATAATACCAATCACCGACGCCGTAGGCGGTCTCCAAACCGTCCACGGTAAGCTTCATTTCGCCGCGCGTGATGACGCCCCAATTGTCCGTGTCGTGGTCGTGCAGGGGAATTTTCGTGCCCGCGGGGTAGGTGGCGAACAGGACTTCGCAAGCCTCCGCACACAGGCGCGTCGCTTTGAACCGACCCGCATAAGCGGGCAGGGATTTGATTTTGTCTGGAAATCCGACCATGTCTATCATGTCTCTATGACTGCAAAAACGATATGCGCCGCCGTATACGCCATTAGGGCCTTTCTGCCACACACACCGTAACATCTCCGTGACCCTGCTGACCCGCTTCGCCCCCTCGCCGACCGGATTGCTCCATCTCGGCCATGCCTATGCCGCGGAGCGGGCGTTCTCCTTTGGCCCATGCCTGCTGCGAATTGAGGATATCGACCACACGCGCGTCCGGGCGGAGTTCGAGCCCGCCATGATCGACGATCTGCGCTGGCTCGGCTTCGACTGGCCGGAGCCGACGCGTCGGCAGTCGGAACACCTGCAAGATTACGCCGCCGTCGTGAGCGAGTTGACCGATCGCGGGCTGACCTATGAGGATTACCGCACGCGCTCTGGTGAGGATGACCGGTCCCGCCCGCCTGCGGTGAAGCTGTCGACCGAAGCGGCGGCGCGGGCGCTGGCGGGCGAGGCGCTGACCTATACCAACAATGGCGAGGTCGTGTCGTTTCGGCCGTCCACCCTCGCCGATCCGACGATTGCCCGGCGCGATATCGGGGTGAGCTACCACATCGCGGTGACGCATGACGATCAGATCCAGGACGTCACCGATGTCGTGCGCGGCGAAGACCTGCTGCCGGAGACGCCGGTGCATGTGCTGATCCAGGCACTGATGGGCTGGCGCGTACCGGCCTACCACCATCACGGGCTGGTCTGGGACGGCGAGCGCAAGATGAGCAAGCGCCGCGGCTCGCGCACGATTGCGAGCCTGCGTGAGGCCGGGCTCAGCCCTGCGGACGTGCTCGCCCAAGCGCGGACCTCCAAGGCCAGCGCATCCGCGCGCGACGATTGACCGATCCGATGGACCAGGCGAGCCTGCGCGCAACCCGCCAGCTCGCGCCGAGCGGATAGGGTCGGCGCTCCATCCGCGCGAGCAGGCTGCGCGGCAGCACACGCATGCCAGCGCGAAAACCCTCGCTGCGCACACGCGCCAACTCGGTCCCGCGATTGCGAAACTGGAACCAGAGGTGGGCAGCGAAATGCGCGGCCAACATGATCGGCAGGAGGGCCAGCGGCGCGTTACGCGCGATCATGCGTAGCGCGTTGCGGGCCGAAGACCGGACCGCGAAACCCGGAATGGCGGCGGTCGAATGCCCGCCGACGTGACGGCCCGCCGCGTTCGGGACGAGCAGGCAGCGGTGTCCGCGCGCACGCAAGCGAAAGCCCAGATCCACATCTTCGAGATAGCAGAAGAACCGTTCGTCGAACCCGCCTTCCGCCTCGAACAGATCACGGCGGTAGAGCGCAGCAGCGCCAGTGGGCGAGAAGACTTCGGCGCGCTCGGCATGCTCATCGGGCGCATCGCCAACGCCTGCGCGCCAGGCAATGCCGTGAACCGACAGACAGTCCCCCGCCCCGTCGAGCTGACCATCGGGCCGCAGCAGCACGGGCGAGACCATGGCAATGCCGGGCTCCGCCTCGATGTGTTCGCGCAGCACGGCGAGGCAATCGGGGGCGAGTTCCGTATCGGGATTGACGCTCATGACATAGTCGGTGCGCGCACCCGCCAGCGCGCGGTTCGTCCCAGCCGCAAAGCCCGCATTCTCTCGCCCGCGATCGACGCTGAACCGCGCGTCGGGCAGGCGTAGGCGGTTCAACGCGCCGTCCGTGCTGTCATTATCGCGGATGACGCACTCGAACCCTGCGTCCGTTTGTGCGGCGAGCGCGTCGAGGCAGGCCTGGGTGTAATCACCCGAATTATAGGTGACGATGCCGATCCGAACCCAAGGCGTGACCATGGGTTCGGACGCGGGCCTACTCCTCGCGTCCGGCACGGCTCAGCGCGTCGAGAGCGGGCTTCATGAGGTAGTTCAGCACCGTGCGCGATTCCGTCTGCATGAAGGCTTCGGCCGGCATGCCGGGAATCAGCGTCAGATTGTCGGGCAGGCGCGCGAGTTCTTCGGCGGGCAGTTCCAGCTGCACTTCGTAATAGGGAAAGCCCGTCGCCGGATCGACCAAGCGGTCGGGTGCCACGCGCACGACCGAGCCATTGAGCTCAGGCGTGGTGCGGGCGTTGAACGCCGACAGGCGAATGCGCGCGAGCTGTCCGGGATAGACCTGATCGACATCGCCGGGCTGCACCTGCGTCAGGATAACGAGATCCGCGTCCGACGGGATGATCTGCATCAGCTCCATTGCGGGCTGCACGACGCCGCCCGTGGTGGTCATGGCGAGATTGTGGACGGTGCCCGCCACCGGCGCCGTAATCATGACGCGCCCGGCCTGTGCCGACGCCGCGGTCATCTGCTCGCGGAAGCCCGAGGCTTCGGCTTCGGCGCGGCGCAGCTCGGTCAGCACTTCGGCCTGTCGGTCACGGGTCAGCTGCGCGATCTGGCCGCGGGTTTCGCGGATCTGGCCGCGCAGGCGGTCGATGTCGGATTGGCGCGATTGCAGGTCGCCCTGCAGGCGCAACTGTTCGCGCTCCAGTGCCAGCACGGCGGGTTTGCCGATAAAGCCCTTGGCGAGCAGCACCTGCTTGTCGGCGGTCTCCTCGCGCACCTTAGCGAGCTGGTCCTGATTGGAGCGGATCAGCGCGGCGAGGCCTTCGATTTGCGACTCGGACTGGGTGATGCGCTGGCGCAGCTGGGAGACCTGCCCGGTCAGCGCGGCGCGGCGGGCTTCGAAGAGCGAGGTCTGGCCATCGACGGCGCGCTTCACCCGCGGCTGCTCGGACGCTGCCAGGATGAGGTCATCCGGAAAGTCGATAATGGCCGCGTCGTCGCGCTCCGCGATCAGGCGCTGCACGAGGGCGCGCGTCTCATTGAGTTGAACTTCGACGATTTCGCGGCTGGCGTCGATCTCGGTCGGGTCGAGGCGTATCAGCGGATCGCCCTTGGCCACGCGCACGCCATCGCGCACGAAGATCTCGCCAACCATGCCGCCGTCCAAATGCTGGATCACGGCGGGCTTGCCGTCGACCGCAACGAATCCAGTCGCGAGCACGGCGCCCTTGATCGGGGAAACGGCCGCCCAGCCGAACAGGCCGAACACCAGCAGGGCGATGGCGACATAGCCGATGCGCAGGTAGCGTTGATAGGCGGGCGGTTTGGGTTTGGCCGGAGCCGCGCCGCCGCCGAGCATGGCGGCCATTTCCGGCGGCAGTTGGATGGGGGTCTGAGCGTTCACGACTTTGGCTCCCCGGACCGCGACGCGGGGGTCGTCGGCTGGCCGAGAAACGGCTTATTGGGCGCCGAGAGAACCGACGGCTTGCGCGCGGGCGGTTTGGCCGATTGCAGGGCGGCAGTGCGGGGCCGCAGTGGCGGGGCGCCCGTCGTCGGCACGGCGGGCTTTCCACCTTGCGTCGCGGCCTTCTTGACCTTCGAAGCACCGGCAGCGGCGGCGCGTTCCCTGAGCGCGGCCATGACCTCGTCCTTGGGACCAAACGCCTCCTGCTTGCCATCGCGCAAGGACAGGATCAGATCGACCGCGGCGATAGCCGAGGGACGGTGTGCCATGACGATCACGGAACAGCCCTTGCTCCGCGCTTGAGCGATGGCATGGGTCAGCGCCTGATCGCCCGCATGGTCGAGATTGGCATTGGGTTCGTCCAGCACTATCAGCTTCGGATCGCCGTAAAGCGCGCGGGCCAGGCCGATGCGTTGGTTCTGACCGCCCGAGAGCACGGCGTGGCCGATGCCCACCCGGGTCTCGTATCCATCGAGCATTTGCAGGATCATTTCGTGCACGCCCGCCCATTTGGCGGCCGCGACGACGGCTTCATCTGTGGCCTGCGGATCGAAGCGCGCGATGTTGTCGGCAATCGTGCCGTCGAACAGTTCCACGCTTTGCGGCAGATAGCCGATATGGCGGCCGACCGTCTCGCGGTCCCATTGATCATAGGTCGCGCCGTCCAAGCGGATGGAGCCCCGCTGCGGCATCCAGACACCGACCAGCAGCCGCGCGAGCGTCGATTTGCCGGACGCGCTGGGTCCGATGACGCCAAGCCCCTGCCCCGGACGCACACCGAAGTTCAGACCCGTCAGCACGGCCGTCGACGCGCCCGGAGGCCCAGCCGTCACATTCTCTACCGTCAGCGCACCGGTCGGGGCCGGCAGCTGCGTGGGCGTAGGGCGCGAGAGGTCTTCGAGATGGAAGTCGTTGAGCCGACCATAGGCATCCTTGGCCGCGCCAATGGAACGCCATTGGCCGATGATCATCTGCACCGGCGCAAGCGCGCGACCCAGAATGATGGAGCCGGCGATCATAGCACCCGGCGTGATGATCTGCTGGATGGCGAGTGCCCCGCCCGCACCGAGCATGGCGGATTGCAAAAACATGCGAAACGATTTGGTAAAGGCTGTGCCGCCACCGGTGCGATCAGCGGCGTTGACTGTCTCGCGCGCGCCTTGAGTATTGAACTGCGCCCAGCGCGCGCGGATGTTCTCACCCATGCCCATGGCCTGGATGCTCTCCGCATTGCGTTGCGCCGTGCCCGCAAAGGCCTGCTCGGCGCGGCGGAGCTTCAGCGACTCTTTCAAGGGCGTCTCCGTCCGGCGTGAGCTGATCCAAGCCGAGGTGAAGATGATCAGGCTGCCCACGACGGCGAGCACGCCCAGCGTCCAGTGCAGGAAGAAGATCAGCGCGATGAACAGCGGTGCCCAAGGCAGATCGAAGAATGTGCCGGGGGAATTGCCGGAAAGGAATTGACGCAATGTGGCGATGTCGCTCATCGGTTGAGCCCTCGCCGCCGTTCCGCCCTTGGTCGAGCTGCGCAGCCAGGCCGTAAAGGTCTTGTCGTTCATCACTTCTTCGAAATCATCGGCCACGCGCACCAGCACGCGGGAGCGGAAGAAGTCGAAGATCCCCATGAACATATAGAGCAGCACCATGGCCACGGAGATGAAGATCAGCGTTTCCATGGAGGAGGAGAGCAACACGCGGTCATAGACCTGCAGCATGTAGATCGGGCCCGTCAGCATCAGCAGATTGACGAAGAACGAGAACACACCGACGCCCATGAAGGCGGAGCGTGCCCGGCCCAGCACTTCGCCGACAGGTGAGCGCAGTCCGGTCGGCACCGCATGGGCCTGCCCGTCAGCGCCGATCTTTTTAGCCGCACTTGCCATAATCGGCCTACTCTCCCGTGTGCAACCCTATGTAGGGAGCGCACATTACATTGCCTAGAGTGGCCCGCAGCCGCCCCAATCCATCCACTGAACCCGGAAAAAGCTGCACTTTTGCCGGTTTCGCGCGTGCATTCGCACGTCGTTAAGCCTGCACTGTCCCATAGCCTTCGCAATAATTAATGAACGCGGGCGTTTTTTTTGCGCATCCCGCCGTGGACCCGCGCCGGTGGCACCGCTATGGCGCATAGGTCTGCGGCGTCACGGCCTTCGTTTCGTGTCCCGCCCGCCAGAGGGGACAGTATCCACGCCGCCATGAGCCGACGCCTCCCCTCATACACCACAACCGCCGGTGCTTTGCGTGCGTTGCTTTGCAGCGCGGCCTTGCTCTGGGCTACGCCGGCCCTGGCGCAGATCGCGCCGTCGACCAATTCGGGCCGCACGCTGGACCTCGCGCCCGACAGCCCCTTTCAAGACCCCGACACGATCTATCTGGAAGCGGACGAGCTGATCAATGATGAGGGCGGCGGCGTTCTGACCGCTATCGGCGAGGTCGAGGGCCGCTATCAGGACCGTTCCTTGCGCGCCGACCGGGTCGATTACAATCTCGGCACGGGATCGGTTCTGGCAACAGGCAATGTCGTGCTGATCGACGCGGCTGGCGACGTGCAATATGCCGACAAGCTGGAGCTCTCAGACGAGTTGCAGGCGGGTACGGCGGCGAATTTCACGGCAAGGCTCGCATCCGGTGCGACCACGGCGGCACGCTTCGTGACCCGGTCCGAGACGGGCGAGATCGAGCTGTTCAACGCGACCTATACCGCCTGCCCGCTCTGCGACAGCAAGGGCGATGACAAGACGCCGACCTGGCGACTGCGCGCGCGCAAGGTGCGCCAGGACGAGGGCACGCGGACGATCCGCTATAATGACGCCGTGTTTGAGCTGTTCGGCGTGCCGATCTTCTACACGCCTTATCTGGCCCATCCCGATCCCAGCGAGGACCGCGCGTCGGGTCTGCTGACGCCCGGTTTCGGTACATCGGGCGCGCGGGGTCTGACGCTGAAGCTGCCCTACTACTGGGCCATTGACGACTATACCGAAGCGACGATCACGCCGCATCTCTTCACCAAGGTCAATCCGCTGCTGGAGCTGCAGGGTCGCCGGAAATTCGCCACTGGCGAAATCGTGATGGACGGCTCGATCACCTATGACACGGTGTTCGACCGCAATGGCCGACGACTGGATGATCCGGATCTATTCCTCAATCCCGACAATGTCGCAGACGAGCCCGGCGTGATCGGACACCTCTTCGTGGACGGTTATTTCAAGCCGAGCAAGGTCATCAGCTATGGCTACACGCTACAGACCCAGAGCGACGACACACTGCTGCAGCGTTACAGCCTGGCGCAGGATTTCCGCACCAATGGCCTGCTGATCGGCGAGCGCCGGACCAACACATCACAGGCCTTTATCGCCGCCCAGGGCCGCGACTACCGCGTCTCCGCAACGGCGGCGTCCTATCAGCGCCTTTTCTCGCGCTATCTCACGGATGAGGACACGGAGTTGGTCCGCTTCATCGGCGACAATGACGATGTGCTGCCAACCATACTGCCGCAGCTAAAGGCCGACATCGTCAAGACCGATCCGGTGCTGGGCGGGCTGTTCTCCGTCTCCGGTGAGGCCAGCTATCTGACCCGCCAAGAGGGTGCAGACTATGGCCGTAGCTCGCTCGCGGCCGATTATCAGAAGACCTGGGTCACGCCGCTGGGTTTTGAGGTAAAGCCCTTCGTATGGGGGCGTTTCGACGCTTACGATATCGACCCGGACGACTCGCGCGATGGTCTGCCCGACGGCGGACTGGATACGCTCTCGTTTTCGCGCACAGTCGGACAGGGCGGCGTGGATATCCGCTATCCGTTCATCAGCCGCCAGGCCGGCTCTGACACGACGCTGCTGTTCGAACCGCGCGTTTTGGCCACCCATAGCTTTGGCGATCCGAAGCTGGACGAATTCCGCGACCCCATCACCGACGCCTTCCTGTTCGAGGACGGCCAGTCGCCGGAGCTGGACCCGTCCCTACTGTTCGAGCGCAACAAGGCGGACGGATTCGATTTCTTCCAGACCGGCTCGCGCGTCGATGTCGGCGCGAATTTCATCGCACGCTCGACCGTGCTCGGCCGCCCGAGCGAGCTGTCGCTCTTCGGCGGTCAGTCCTTCGCCAGCAACACGGACAACGATTTCACGCTGGGCTCAGGCCTGTTCGACGACAGTTCGGAATATATCGGCGAGGTCGGGCTGAAGTTCGGGCGCAACCTGCGCTCCACGACGCGACTGCGCTATAATGACGAGCTGAGCCGTTTTACCCGCATCGAGTCCCGACTGCAGGCCAAGTCCAAATACGTCGATGTGTCGGGATCCTACTACAAGCTGAACGACGCCTCGGAGAATGCCTTCGATGTCATCGGCACGCCAACCGAGGAAATTTCCGGCGGCATCACGTTCCGGCCGACCGACCGCCTGTCGCTGACCTACCGCGCCGTTCACGACATCGACGCGAACACCACCCGCCGCCAGACCGGCAGCATCGGTTACCGCGACGACTGCTCGCTGCTGGAGCTCTATTTCTCGACGCAGGATTTCGACAACGACCTGATCCGCAACGACACCAATATCGGCGTGCGGTTCACCCTGCTGACCTTGGGTAGCTTCAACTAGGCAGTCGGCTCTCACCGAGCGGGAAGCGTCAGCGACGCCTCCGAGCTGCTAGCCCCCAAGCCTCTACCCTACGAACGACTTCTCGACCACGAAGTGGCCGGGCTCGGAATTGGAGCCTTCCTTCAGGCCGAAGGTTTCCACCAGCAGCGCCGTGTCGTCGATCATCGCCTTGGAGCCGCAGATCATGACGCGGTCTTCTTCGGGGTTGAGCTTTGGCGTGCCCGCGACTTCGAACAGCTTATGGCTCTCGATGAGGGTCGTGATGCGGCCTTCGAGTTCGTGCGGCTCGCGGGTCAGCGAGGTGATGAGCTT
>CALDUL010000017.1 GCA_937923575.1 uncultured Algimonas sp. | reverse complement strand
CCGCCTGCAGCGCGCCGAGAAAGAAGTCGAACCCCGCCGCATCCGGCGCGCGGTCAAACACCGCCTGGTAGCTCCGGTAAAGCTGAGCAGACGCGGAGTCCGACGGAAGACCCGTGAAGTTGTCGCCGAAGAGAGCGTCGTCGCCGGCTTCGCCAAAGAGGTCATCACGGCCGCCGGCACCGGCAATCTGGTTGGACCCTCTCGTGCCGGTGATGACCTCGCCTTGCGCCGTACCGGTCAAGATCGCGTCAACCGGGTCGACGGCGAGCGAGGCCGTGCCTACAGTCGATACGGTGCCGTCGCTGACGGTGAATTCCAGCACGACGTCGTCCAGCGTCCCGGGATCGGAAAAGACCGTATAGCTTCCGTCGCCATTGTCCGTGACCGACGCAACACCTTGCACCCCGCCCACAGAGATAAGCGTGAGCGCGTCGCCGTCCACGTCTTCGGCACCCGCTAACAGGTCTTCGGTTCGCAGGACAAATCCCGCAGGTGCTTCGGACACCGTGCCCAGATCAAGGGCCGTCGCCGTCGGCGCGTCATTGACCGGGGTGACATTGAGCCGCGCCGTTGCAGCCGCACCGTGTAATCCATCGAACACCGTGTAGGACAGAGTCACCGCGCCATTGAAGTCGGCATCCGGAATCAGCGTCCAGCTGCCGTCCCCATTGTCGACCAACATGCCCGCGCTCGTGGCGATATCCCTAATGCTCAGAGACTGTCCGAGGGCATCGGTGGCATTCTGCAGGAGTTGCTCCGACGTGATGATGACGGTCTCGTCCTCCTGCGTATCATCCAGCACAGCACTGGCAGTCACGACCGGAACGACATCCGGCGAGAAGCCCGTGAAGTTTTCCGCCGTCAGCGTGCCGGCATCGAGATTGGCCAAGGTGACCACAGTCGTCCAAGCCTGTGCCAAGCGCGACACGCCGCCCGACTGGAAGCCGAACTGTTCGAACTGAAGCAGGGTATCGCCCCCGTCCTGGACCAGACGCGCCGCCCCCGTCGCGAATGGATCGTCCGAGCCATCCCAGTTGAAGATGGAATCTGAGAACAGCATATCCAGACGATCACCCTCCGCGCCGCCTTCAAAGTCGGTGATGGTCAGGCTGAACCGGTCGAGTGGTAGGACGATACGGTTTGTGGAGAGGCCAATACCCGTCAACTCCACAACATCTGCACCGGAACCAAGCGTTACGGCGTAGTCGCCGGAACTTGTGGTTGAACCGGAACGCATGAACTCGACGACATCGTCACCTGAGCCCATATTCAAGTCAAATTCGGTACCCTCATTTAAGTTGAATATGCTCGCGGTGTCGTTTCCCGCGCCGCCATTGAAGACCACGTCGTACAACCCCAAATCGCTATGCGTGTATCGATCGTTCCCCGCACCCCCGTCGATCGTAAGGCGGGTGGCCGTTCCGCTCCTTGCGACATCCGCATTTGCCACGCGGAATGTGTCATCTCCAGAACCGCCGTCCATGTTGTCGTGGCCGTTATCTATATAGTCGAAGCGGTCATTGCCTGCACCGCCAATGAGCACATCCGTGCCAGTGCCCCCGTCCAAACTATCATTGCCGTCCCCACCATCCAGCCGGTCCTCTCCCGCGCCACCGGTCAGAATATCGTTTCCTCCAAGTCCCCTAATCGTGTCAGCGCCCGCTGTTCCGTCGAGCGTTTCACTAGCGTCAGACCCTATAATTTCATTGGGAGGCGGGGGTGAACCATCTAGCGCGAACCCATCGCCAATGTTAAAGCTAGTCAGCGCGGCCGCATCGACGTTCTGAAGCAATACAGCCGTCTGCCATTGCGGTGCTTCGGAACTGCTGGTGTTGATTTGTAGAGCGGTGTCATCGCCTTGTTGTCGAAGTCGTAGAATGTTGCTGCCGAAAGGGTTGGTTTCGCCATCCCATTGCGCGTCGTTCAACAATCCATCCAACGAAATTTGGTCGCCCGTATCCCCCACCGCGAAGTCGGTAACCACGTAGCTTGCTCCGACACGGAAAGCGTCAAAAGCGATCGTGTCAGTGCCCGATCCGAGAGTGATGACAAAAATGCCGTCACCGCCGCTGCTGCCTGACCGCCTGAACTGTACAGTGTCGTCACCTTCACCCATATCCAGCACGAAACGACTGCTATTATTAAGGTTGAAGAAACTGGCGACATCATCTCCCGCACCGCCGGAGAAGCTGACTTCATACAGACCAAGGTCGGTGTGGGTGTATCGGTCGTTACCATCGCCTCCGTCGATCGTGAGGCGCGTGGCCAAGCCGCTCCTTGCGACATCTGCATTCGCGATCCGAAATGTATCGTCTCCGGAACCGCCATCCATTACGTCGTCGCCGTCATCGATATAACTGAAGCTATCATTGCCCGCCCCGCCGATCAGAATATCGGTGCCTAGGCCCCCGTCGAGCCGGTCATTGCCCTCACCACCCTCCAGACGGTCATTGCCCTCGCCGCCCCGGATGACATCGTCACCCGCACCACCCGACAGAACGTCATCGCCACCAAGACCCTCAATGAGGTCATTACCAGCAGTCCCTTCAATCGTATCTATCTCTTCGGTTCCCCTAAAATTAGCCACTCACTCGTCTCCGTGTAATCCTAAAAGCTACTACCTAATCTCTAAACGTCGTGCCCCGGATTAGTTCCACAAAAAAGCCGCCCTGAAGGGCGGCTCGCAATTCGTGGACCGATGTTGAATCAGCACTTATAGTACAGATCGAACTCCACCGGGTGTGGGTGCATGGCGACGCGGTGGACCTCTTCCATTTTCAGGTCGATATAGGCGTCGATCTGGTCGTCGTCGAAGACACCGCCGGCCTTGAGGAAGTCACGGTCGCCGT
>CALDUL010000016.1 GCA_937923575.1 uncultured Algimonas sp. | reverse complement strand
CGCCGCGAGGCGGGTTTTTTGTTGGGTGTGGCGGCTAAGGGTTCGCTAAATCGCCTTGAACGGATCCCGCATCAGGATCACGTCTTCGCGCTCCGGCGATGTGCTCACCATGCTCACCGGGCAGCCGATCAGCTCTTCGATGTGCCGCACATATTTCACGGCCTCCGCAGGAAGCTGCGCCCAAGAGCGCGCTCCGCGGGTGCTGCCCTGCCAGCCGGGCATGGTCTCGTAGATCGGTTCGACATTCGCTTGGTTCGTCGCTCCGGCGGGAAGGCGCTTGAGGATTTTGCCGTCCAACTTGTAGCCGACGCAGATGTTAAGTTCGGCGAGACCGTCCAGCACGTCGAGCTTTGTCAGGGCTATACCGGTGATGCCGCCGGTGACGATGGCTTGGCGCACCATGACGGCGTCAAACCAGCCGCAGCGGCGTTGGCGACCGGTAACGGTGCCGAATTCGTGGCCACGTTCGCCAAGGCGCTGGCCAACGGCGTCGTCCAGCTCGGTCGGGAAGGGGCCTTCGCCGACGCGCGTTGTGTAGGCTTTGGTGATGCCGAGCACATAGTTGAGCGCGCGTGGTCCCATGCCCGTGCCCGCGGCGGCTTGGCCTGCGATGGTGTTGGAGCTGGTCACAAAGGGATAGGTGCCGTGGTCGATGTCGAGCATGGTGCCTTGCGCGCCCTCGAACAGGATCTTCTGCTCGGCCTTGGTCGCATCGTCCAGCACCTGCCAGACGGGCGCCATGAAGGGCAGGATCTTGGGCGCGATATCGAGCAGGCTCTGCGTCAGCTCGTCCGCGTCGAAGGGCGGGTGGCCCAGCCCCTTGCGCAGCGCATTGTGGTGATGGAGCAGGTTTTTCACCCGGTCGCCGAGGTGATCCGGATCGGCGAGATCGCAGACGCGGATGGCGCGGCGCGCGACCTTGTCCTCATAGGCGGGGCCGATGCCACGCTTGGTCGTGCCGATCTTGACGCCGTCCTCGCGGTTTTCGCGAATACCGTCGAGCTCGGAGTGGACTGGCAGGATGAGGGCTGCGTTCTCCGCAATCTTCAGATTGTCCGACGTGATCTTGACGCCTTGGCTCTTGATACGCGCCATCTCGTCGAGAAACGCCCAGGGGTTGAGCACCACGCCGTTGCCAATGACGGAAAGCTTGCCTCCGCGCACAATGCCCGACGGGAGCAGGGACAGCTTGTAGGTCGTGCCGTCGACCACCAGCGTATGGCCCGCATTGTGCCCGCCCTGAAAACGCGCGACGACATCGGCGCGGCTGGACAGCCAGTCGACGATCTTGCCCTTACCCTCGTCTCCCCATTGGGAGCCGACTACGACGACATTGGCCATGGAGACACCTTTGTTTCACTTGGCATGAAAAGACGCAGCGACTCGGAAGAGCCCTGCGTCGGTAACACTTCGTTTGGCCCATAACCCGGACGGCGGCACTCGGCTAGTGGATGAAGCGCGCTAGAAGCGTCTTGCGACCCGAAAGCCGCCGGCGTCGGAGCCGTCATTTGACCCATCGGAGAGGATGTTTCCGTGGCTGATGTGTTCGAGAAAGGCTTCAGCCGCCCACTTGTCATCGATGCGGTAGCCCAGCGTCAGCTGCTCGCGAAACAGGACGCGCGACCCGTATTCGCGATTGGTGGCGTCGAGACGGTCCGACGCGGCGAAGAGCTGATCGAAGCCCGCGTCGATTGCGGAGTCGTCTAGAAGCGAATTGCCGTTCTCAGCCCGTAGCTGTCCAGACCTTCATTCGAACCGGACGACAGGATGGTGCCGTGGGACAGGTGCTCGACGAAGCCCTCGATCGCCAGTTTGCGATTGACGCGGTAGCCGAGGGTGAAGGCGTTGCGGAAAAGCACCCGGCTGCCGAACTCGATATTGCGGCCCTGGCGAAAGTCGAGGTCCTGTAGATCGATCAGCGTCTGCAGCATTTGCGCATCGGTGAATGGCTCTGTGAGGCTGCCATTCTGCAGGCCGAGCAGCAGCGCGCTGAGATCGTTCTCCAGCACGCCGTCGTGAATGACGAGACCCGTCGCCCATTCGCCGTAGAGCCGCTGTCCCGCATAGCCGCGATAGAGCACGCCCGCGCCGCCGTAGGAGGTCTTGCCGCCGAGGTTAAGCGTGCCGCCGACCCAGGGCTGCGGACGAAAAGTGTCGCGCAGGAATCCGGGTGTTAGCCGCGTCAGCAGCGGCGACTGTGGCAGAATGATCTCAGCATTGATCGCGCCGGAATTCTCCTTTCCCTTGTCCCCGCCCAACCCAAAGATCGATACATCATGCTCGGTCACGCCCGCGCGCAGCTCCCACTGATCGCGCAGCGGATCGCCGACCTGAGCGGTGGCCGGCACGGCGGCGGCAAGGGCGAGAAGGGCGAGAAGGGCGAAGGCTAGAAAGCGTTTCATTGACGAGGCCTTGTTCTACCCATGTTGCAGGGTCAACACGGGGACGATGCGTTGGGGCAAGAAATTGACGGGTAACGGAGCGATTTTCGAAGACGCGCCAGAGCCGGACTATAAAATGTTAGTTTAGCTCGCGACGGAACCGTTTTAACCCACGCCCTCCACCGCGCGCGCCTTGCGCCTGGGCCTGCGCCGCGGGGTCTTTTTTCGAGAGCCATGCTTTTCCACGATGCGTGCGCTGATCTCGCGAAAGCCCGGCTCGCGGCGGAGGGCGTAGACGGCCGTCTTGGCATCTCGGGCAGCCTGTTGGTGGTCGATGATGGGCTCTGGATAGAGGCGCGGGATCACGGTCGCGGCCTGAGACCACTTCCACGGTTCCTGCAGATATTTGTCTGGCACGTCCGCCAGTTCAGGCACCCAATGACGAGTAAACTCACCTGTCGGATCCTGATCGTATCCCTGCTTGACGGGATTGTAGATGCGCACCGTGTTCATGCCGGTCGTGCCGCTCTGCATCTGCACTTGTGGCCAGTGGATGCCCGGCTCGTAATCCGTGAATTTGCGCGCATAGAGCAGCCCCGGTGCGCGCCAGTGCAGCCAGAGATGATAGCTACTCAGGCTCATCAGCATCGCCCGCATGCGGAAGTTCAGATAGCCGGTCGCATTCAGCGCGCGCATGCAGGCGTCCGCAAAGGGTAGCCCCATTCGGCCTTCGCTCCACGCCCACATTTTCTCCGCTGCAGAGTTGCTGCGGTCCGGATCCGGACGCAAATTGTCATAGCCGGGATGGAGGTTGCGAAATTCCATGGACGGCTCGCTCTCCAGTTTCTGGGTGAAGTGGCAGTGCCAGTGCAGGCGACCGTTGTAGCTCTGCATGGAGCCGCGCCACAGGCCGAGCGCCTCGCCCTGCTTGGCCAGCTGCTTGAGCTCTTTCTGCCGCGCCCAGAGCGCCTGCGCGGCTTCCCGCATGGAAACGCAGCCGTAAGCCAGATAGGGTGACATGCGGGAGCATTCGTCGAACCCGGTGACCGGGCTGCTCATCGACTTGCGGTAGTCCTGTCCGCGCGCGTTGAGAAAGCTATCCAGCGTCGCAAGCCCCAGCGCACGCCCGCCGCGCTGTCGTCCGGGACAAGGATCGTCGGCCATCTTGAGATCGCGCCATGTCGGCAGCGGCTCGCTCTTCAGGCCCTGCGCGGGTGTCAGTCCCTCCGGCTCTGGCACCTGCGGCTGACCCATCAGCGCGTCCCAGCGCTTGGACCAGCCGTCACGGTCACGCAGCGGGCGGAAGACGCCGAACTGTTTCTGCTCCTGCCAGGGTACGGCATTCTCCTCGCACCACGCCTTGACCGCGAGATCGCGCTGATAGGTCCAGTCGTTGCCCGTCTCCTCATGACTGTGCAGCGAGAGATCAAAATGCTGGTGCAGCTCGGACAACGTATCGACAACAGAGCCGATACGCACGTTCAGCGGCGCGCCGAGTTCCACAAGTCGTTCGCCCAGCTCAACCACACTCTCACGAATGAACGCCCATTGCCGGGCCGACGTGTCTGGCAGCTGCCAATAGTCTGGCTCGACAACATAGAGCGGGATGACGTCGCCCACGCTAGCCGCCAATAGGGCCGCATGGTCATGCGTGCGCAGGTCGCGCTTGAACCAGACAATATTCGCTCTTGGTTTCATGACTAACATACGCGTGAGGGCGCTTGATTGTGCCGCCGCAGACGCTACGTCGCGCCCCATGCGTGATTACAGTGAAGTGACCGAACAGATCGAAGCCGTGCTGGACGGTGAGCCGAACCGCACCGCACGGCTCGCAACAATAGCGTGCCTGCTCAATCTGGCGTTCGAAGACTATTTCTGGACGGGCTTCTATATGGTTGATCCCGACAAGCCTGACGAGTTGGTCGTGGGGCCTTACCAGGGCACGCTCGGCTGCCTGCGTATCGCTTTTGGCCGGGGCGTCTGCGGTACAGCCGCCTCCACGCGCGAAACGCAGCTAGTCGAGGACGTTCACGCCTTTCCCGGTCATATCGCCTGCGACGCGGCAACGAATAGCGAGGTGGTGGTGCCGGTGTTCGATGGCGATGCGCTGATCGGTGTGCTGGATGTCGACAGCACGAAACCGGCAGCGTTCACCGAAGATGACGCGAGAGCGCTCGAGCGGATTGCTGCCATGGTAGCGGGCTAGCCCCCACACGCCGGACAGTTCGGATCGCGCGACAACCGCACCGTCCGGCTTTCGCCTGCCAATCCGTCATAGAGCCACAGTCTCCCCGCTAGCGCATGGCCTGCGCCTGTCACGATCTTGATCGCCTCCAACGCCATGGCGCTACCCACGATACCGGTGAGCGCGCCGATGATGCCGACCTCCGCACAGCTCTGCGCGTCTTCGGGGGCGTCGGTGACGAAGCATCGGTAGCAGGGGCCCGGTTTAGCGAAGACGCCGAGCTGCCCATCCCAACGCCCGACCGCACCCGATACCAGCGGAATGCCACGGTGTAGGCAGGCTGCGTTGATGGCAAAGCGCGTCTCGAAGCTATCTGTCCCGTCCAGCACGACGTCATAGCCGTCCAGCAGGATATGGGCGTTTGTCTCGTCCAGCCGTCGCTGCCGCGCGCCCGCTATGCAATCGGGATTGATCGCCATCATGCGATCGGCGAGCACCCGCGCCTTGGGCTCACCAATGCTGGCCTCTGAAAATTGAACCTGCCTTTGCAGATTGGAGCGCTCGACCTGATCATCGTCTATGACGGTAACATGTCCAATGCCTGCCGCTGCCAGATAGAGCCCGGCGGGTCCGCCCAGACCGCCCGCGCCGACAATGGCGACACGCGCGCGCAGCATGGCGTTCTGCCCGGGGCCTCCGACCTCGCGCAGCATCAGGTGCCGCGCATAGCGATCGATCTGACGCGGGGTCACGTGACGCTCTAGGGTGCGGTGCTCTTTTTCGCCGGGCCGTCGCCCGCGCCGGGGCCGTCATCAAACAGCGGGGTGGAGAGGTAGCGCTCGGCAAAGCTCGGAATGATGGTCACGATGCGCTTGCCGCGCATGTCGGGCCGCGCGCCGACGAGCAGGCTCGCCGCGATCGCCGCGCCGGAGCTGATGCCCACCGGCACACCGTCGAGCGCTGCGACATGCTTGGCCGTGCCGAAGGCTGCGTCAGAGTTAATCGTGACGACATCGGTGACGATGGAGCGGTCGAGATTGTCCGGCACAAAGCCCGCCCCGATGCCCTGGATCTTGTGCGGACCTTTTTCGCCCTTGGAGATAATCGGGCTCTCCGTGGGCTCGATGGCGATGATCTCGATATCTGGGTTCTTCTCGCGTAGGAACCGCCCCGCGCCCGTCAGCGTGCCGCCCGTACCGACGCCCGCAATCAGCGCGTCGACCTCGCCCTCGCAATCGGCCCAGATTTCCGGTCCCGTCGTCTTGTAATGGATAGCCGGATTGGCCGGATTGTCGAACTGGCCCGCGCGCACGGCGCCCGGCGTGTTCGCGATAATCTTTTCCGCTTCCTCTATCGCGCCGGGAATGCCGCCCGATGCCGGGGTCAGAACCAGCTCGGCGCCGAGCAGTTTCATCATCTTGCGTCGCTCGATGGACATGCTCTCCGGCATGACGAGGATCGCCTTGTACCCCATGGCGGCGGCGGCAAAGGCGACGCCGATCCCGGTATTGCCAGACGTCGGCTCCACGATGATCCCGCCGGGCTTCAGGTCGCCGCGCAGCTCCAGCTCGCGCAGCATGTTGATGCCGATCCGGTCCTTGACGCTGGCACAGGGATTGAAGAACTCCATCTTGTAGCAGAGGTCAGCCGGAACCCCTTCCGTGATACGCGGCAAGCGCACCAGCGGCGTCCCACCCATCGTGTCGAGAATGCTGTCGTAGATCTTGCCGTGTGCGCGCATGAAAGGCTCCAGGGTTCGCGGATTGGACTGCGGAGTTAGCGGTGGTGGGGTGAGGGTCGCAAGAGTTTGTTGGCGCCACTTCCTAACAGTCGGAGCATGTATTTTCCTATATTTTGGCTTAGGTCTTCGACATCACCGTGTCGTTGGCCGCGCGCGTCTGAGACAACCGTCGCGCGTATTTTGGATCGCGTGTCATGGCAAACCGTCCGCGAAAACTGCCAATTGCCCAGGACCCGGATATCTCATTGCCATTTTCAAAGATCCGACCTTCGTACTGAACCGATGCGGAATAATCTCGGCTCGCGCCGATATATGATTTCAGGAATCTGACACGAATTTCGTCAGCCGTTCCTGAGAGCCGGGCGAGAAGTATTGTGCTTCCGCCCGAATAAAGAACGTCTGCTTCTGTAATTGTTCCGCGCAGTAGCGCTCCGGCTTGCTGCAGCTTGCAATCGAAAGCGATCGGTTCGGTTGGCACCCCATGGGAGTCTTTTGGGTAGCTATATTGGCCGGCCCAAAAGCCGCTCAGAGATGTCATATCGTTCCCGTCGACCCATAGCCGCCCGCCCCTCGCTCGGTCTCGTTCAGTGACGTGACGACCTGCATCCGGCCCTGGGTGACTGGTGCGATGACCATTTGGGCGAAGCGGTGACCGCGCTCGACGGTGAAGGGTTCGGTGCCGTGATTGATGAGCAGCACGCTGACTTCGCCACGGTAGTCTGCGTCGATTGTGCCGGGGCTGTTCAGCACGGTGATGCCGTGGCGATAGGCAAGGCCGGAGCGGGGGCGGACCTGTGCCTCATAGCCCGCGGGCAAGGCCATGCAGATGCCGGTCGGAATGAGCGCGCGAGCACCGGGGGCGAGCGTGACGGGCTCGCTGATAGCGGCGCGCAGGTCCGCTCCGGCGGCTTCCGCGGTCTCGAATTTCGGCAGCGCTATACCGTCGCCATGAGGGAGAACTTTGACGGGAATGTCGATGGTTTGCATGGTCTGCGGCTTAGTCCTTAGGCGGCGCGTAGTCCGGATTGTCGGCATACCACTGTTCGAGATCGGTGAGTTCGTCCGGCTCGGACGTCGGTGGTTCCGCAGCTTCCGTAACGGCCTCCGACGCAATTTCAACATCATCGGAAATGTCCGGTTCGGATGGGGGCGTTGCCTCTCTCTTCGCCTCGACCGCGACCTCCGGTTCGGGGGTCGTCGCGTCCAGACCGTGGTCGCGCTCGGAGAATTCGGCGAGACGTTGGACCAAAGCGTCCTTCATCTCCGGGTCCATCTCCTCGTCCGATTTCCATTGCCATCGGAAGCGGCCGTCATACCAGACGATGGACAACATGTCGGAGCTCTTGGAGTCAAATTGCTGCGACAGGGATAGCATCACGCCCGTGGCAAGAATGGCGTAGTCGTCCTCGTCCGGCATAAGCTCGCGGCGCTCGCAGATGATGGCGCGGATGGGGAAGCCGTCGATTTCCGTGACGACCTCGGCCTCATCGTCATAGACGCCGACGAAGAAATCCGCCGGATCGCGAAAGGACGATATGTCCGCGCCGCCGCCCGCCTCGTCTTCGACGAAAGCGGAGATGACGGCCTCGCATTGTGCGATGTTTCCTGCGAACGCATGGCTGGGCAATAGGACAGCAGCGAGGGCGAGGGCAGCGATGCGCGGGCTCATGACCTGGCCTCGAAATGGGCGGCGATCTCGCGGGCGAGCCGGCGGGCGGCGGCGCGTTTGCTCTGCCGGGGCAAGCGGGTCTCCTGGGTGTCGGTCACAATCAACATCTCGTTCTCCGTTCCCCCCATCACATCGCCCGTTACATCATTGGCCACGATCCAGTCGCATCCCTTTCGCAGCCGCTTGGCGCGGGCGCGCTCCGCCACGTCGTGCGTCTCTGCGGCAAAGCCGATGACCAGGGCAGGACGCTCCTCGCTTATACAGACTGAGTGCAGGATGTCCGGATTTTCGACGAGCGCCAGCGGGGCGGGGCCATCTTTAGGTTTGGCGGACTTCTTTGCGTGGGCCTCCGCGGGTCGCCAATCGGCGACGGCAGCGACTGAGACAAAAATATCGGCAGGGAGTGCGTTCGCGACAGCGGCTTGCATCTCCAGCGCGGTCTCGACTTCGGTGTTGGTTGTCGTCAGCGGGAGGGGCAGGGCGGTGGGTCCGGTAATCAGCTCCACTTCCGCGCCCAGATCGGACAAGGCCTGCGCGATGGCGTAGCCCTGGCGTCCAGAGGAATGATTGGAGAGATAGCGCACCGGATCGATCGGCTCGCGCGTGGGGCCGGCCGTGACGACAGCGCGACGGCCCGCGAGCGGCTTCGGATCGCGCCAGCCGTCCAGCGTGGTTTCTCCGCGTAAGGCGGCTTCGACCGCGTCGGCCAGCGGGTCCGGCTCGGTCATGCGACCGTCGCCATATTCGCCGCAGGCCATCGCGCCTGCATCGGGTCCGACGATGATCGCGCCGCGCTCTTGCAAGATCGCGATGTTGGCCTGAGTGGCCTCGCTCTCATACATGCGCACATTCATGGCGGGCGCGAACATCACGCGCTTGTCGGTTGCGAGCAGGGTGGTGGACGCCAGCCCCGAAGCGAGGCCGTGCGCGGCCTTGGCGATCATATTGGCCGTGGCAGGCGCGACGACGATAAGGTCGGCGCTGCGCGACAACTCGATATGCCCCATCTCGGACTCTGCCGTCAGGTCCCAGAGGTCCGACAGCACGGTCTGCTCTGACAACACCTGCAGCGACAGAGGCGTCACGAATTGAGATCCACCTTGCGTCAGTATCACTCGCACGCCGATCCCGCGCTTCTTGAGCTCGCGTACGAGCAGCAGCGACTTGAATGCCGCAATGCCGCCGCCGATGATGAGGAGCACGTTTTTCATGGGGCGAGCTTAGCGGGTCGCCATGCTCCGTGGCGAGTCCTTTGCGAATACGGCGCGAAGCTGGCAAACGCTTCCGATGCAAACGGTCATCTTCGACATAGACGGCACCCTCGCCGACATCCGCCACCGCCGCCACTTTCTCGACGGAGAGCGCCCAGATTGGAAGCGCTTCAACGGAGCCATGGGTGAGGACACGCCCAACGCGCCCATCGTGTTGCTCTACCGCACGCTGTGGGAGGCGGGGCAGTATGATCTGCAGATCGTCACAGGTCGGAATGAGGCCTTTCGCAAGGTCACAGAGACCTGGCTGACCTGGAACGAGATCTCCTTCAACCGCGTCTCCATGCGCGCGGACGGAGACTACCGCCGCGACGACATCTTCAAGTCGGAGATACTGGACCGCTTCATTGCGGAGGGGAGAGACATCGCCTTCACCGTCGATGACCGACAGCAGGTTGTAGACATGTGGCGCGCGCGGGGCGTGACATGCCTGCAGTGCGATGTGGGTGAATTTTAGCTACCCTAATTTGCGCTCAAGGTCGTCAATGCGACCTTCTAGCTTTGATATAGTTTGCGCCTGTTTCCGCAATTTCATTTGCTCTTCGGCAATCACAGCTTTCTCGTACAACCTTAACGCCTCTTTCTTGCTAAACGTTAGTGTCAGGTCATACACTCCAGAACCTATGCCAGGGTTTTGAAGCGTCCGAATTTTTACGCGAAGATTGCCTTTTGAAGTAATGGCTACTTTGTCGAAACCTTCATCTGCCACTTCATGGCGATAAACGCTTCTACGGGCTCCTTCTGCCGATATCTTCATATCATACTCCTTCCCTAACTTGCGTGCAGCCAGAACTGCCCTAAAATTTCTTAGAGGTAAATAAGATATTGTAGTAACAGTTAAGAATTTTTACGGTGACGCTTTCCCCTCACAGCTGCGCCGCCGCCCACATGCCGCCGAGCGCCAGCGCCGCGCCTGCTGCCGCGTAGGCCACCGGGCGCAAGGGGCTCTCGCGCTTGATCTCCGCCGTTTTTACCACTGGCGCGTTGCTCAGATCGATCTCGCCATTGGCCCAGGCGTCGGCAAGTTTCGCTATATTCTCCGTCGCGTCCGGCAGCTTGCGCAGCGTGGTCCGTAGTCTTGCCAGCGTGTCGAGCGCGTCGTCCACGACCCGCTCGGGGCCGAGCTCATAGCGCACGGCGTCCTCGACGACGGGACGGCTCGCCTCCCACATGTCGAATTTGGGATCGAGCCTGCGCGCGACGCCTTCGGCCTGCATCATCGTCTTCTGCAGCAGGATCAGCTGCGGCTGCAGTGGCATGTCGAACATCTCGGTAATTTCGAGCAGCTGGATCAGTACCTTCGACATGGAGACGTCTTCCGCCTGCTTGCCGAAGATCGGCTCACCGACGGCGCGCAGGGCTGTGGCGAACTCCTCGACAGAGTGGTTGGGCGGGACGTAGCCAATATCGAAATGGACCTGCGCGATCTTGAAGTAGTCGCGCTGCAGAAAGCCGTAGAGCGTGTCGATCTCGAAGCGGATTTCCTCGTCGCCCAGCCGGCCGAGGATGCCGAAATCGAGCAGCACCAGCTCCCCGTCCGGGCCGCGGTAGAGGTTCCCTTCATGCATGTCGGCGTGGAAAATGCCGTAGGTAAAGGTGCTGGCAAGGAAGCTCTGAATGACCGCTTTCGCCAGTCGCTGGCGCTCTTCCAGCGGGAGTTCGAGCATCTCGTCAGAGGAAAACGGAATGCCGTCGATCCACTCGGTCGCCATGATGTTCTTGTCGACCAGGTCCCAGTGGATCGTCGGCACGCGGAACAGCCCGGTCGCTTCGGCGATGTCGCTCATCTCCGACGCGGCAGAGGCCTCCAGCCGCAGGTCGAGCTCCAGCATAACCGCGCGACGGGCTTCGGCGACGAAGGCGCGCGGCTGCAGGCGGCGAGTGTAAGGGACCAGCTTGTGGGCTAGGTTCGCGACCTGAGCGATGACGTCCATATCCTTGGTCATACGGTCCACGATATTGGGCCGCAGGATCTTGATGGCGACGGTCTCGCCCGTGTCTTTCGTGACGGCCTTGTGCACCTGCGCGACAGAGGCGGCGGCAACGGGCTCCGAAAGCGAGGCAAGGCGCGTCTGCCACGGCGCGCCCCATTCGGCCTCCAGCATGGCTTCGGCCTTTTCCATCGGAAACGGCGGCACCTTGTCCTTTAGCCGCGACAGTCCCTTGGCAAATACCGGATCGAACATGTCGCCGCGGGTGGAGAGGATCTGGCCGAATTTAATATAGGCCGGGCCGAGCTGCTCCAGCGCTTTTGCGAAGCGCTCGCCGGGATTATCTGATCGTTTGCGGATCGAGAAAAAGCGCGAGACCGCTGCCACGCCCCGCACGCCGCCGGGCACGAATGGCTCGTATTCCTTTGGCACCAGTGCATCATGGCGGATCAACACCCAGCCCGTGCGGAGCAATCTGAAGAATGTAGCAGTGCGGCGGAGCATCGGAACGCGCTATAAGCGGCGGAGTGCAGACGGCATAGCGCGAAGTTCGCAGTGCGGCATCGTCGTTTCCGCAAGGCTGAATTGGTGGTATGGGACGGCTATTATGTCGTTGAACAAGATCGGGAAGTGTGGAGTTGTAAGGCGACTATCGCTCGCGATTGCCCTGTTTGCAATTCCGACTCTGGCGAACGCCATGCCAACTCTCAGTGACCGATTGGAGCGGGCCAATGAGGTCGCGGAGCTACACGAGAAAACGGGATCCGCGTGACGGGAACTCATGATGTTCACGCGACCTCTTTTGGTGGTCGCGTGGGAGAAGACCGAACGCTCATCCTGTCCGGACGATGCGTTTTTTGTGACGTTGCACGGCAACCACATCAGCGCCGTCACGCGGTCGACGCATATTTGTATCGACCCGGACGATGAGACATTTTCGGTTCTGGTCGCGGAGGACAGACATGACGATGCCTCCTTTAGCCGAGAGCTTCGCAATCTGGCCGAAGCGCTTCCTCTGACCGAAGATGAACTCCTGTCCCTGACAGTCGGTATGAACTTGCCGCGCGCGTCGGGCGCATTGTCGGACTGCCCGGGTCTGGTGCATATCTACGCGGATTGGCCCGATGCAGCCGGGCCGCATGGCACCGGGGGTCTATATCTGGACGGCGATCTGTCATTGAGCGTCGGTGACAGTGGAGCGCGCTGGTCGGTGGGAGCGGATGCGCTGCCAAGTGTGCGGGCCTGGGCGACAAGGCTTCACAAGGCTGCGCGGAGCTGTCTCTCGGGCTAGCTCGCGCGCGCGAGACGCCAGCGCATAATGTCGCATCCGTGACGATCATTCGGGCAGAATGGCCCTGCGACCTAAAAGCAAAAACATAGCCTTCGCAGAGCTTTGTGCGATTCTCGTGCGACACACAGAGTTATCCCATGGCGGAAGGCCGTTCTTGCCTGCAATCGGGAATCGGCTTCTGTAAAGGCTTCGTTTACGGATCCTCACAAGATATGGGCCGTAATCCGGGGGTAGCCACTACACGTAGTAGGTGGGTCAAAGAGAGCTAAGGACGAGACAATGGGCAACATCGACTTCATCAGCACGGGTTCTTCCGGGCTTCTCATGCCGTCCAAGACCTACAAGCCGTTCCGCTATCCTTGGGCCTATGAGTTTTGGCGTCGTCAGCAGCAGATCCACTGGATGCCGGAAGAAGTGCCGCTGGGCGAGGACCTGAAGGACTGGACGACGAACCTCACGGACGTCGAGAAGAATCTGCTGGGCCAGATTTTCCGCTTTTTCACTCAGTCGGACGTCGAAGTCGGCGGCAACTACATGGAAAACTACATGCCGCTGTTCAAGCCGGTGGAAGTTCGGATGATGCTGGCCAGCTTCTCCAATATGGAGACGATCCACATCGCGGCCTACGCGCTACTGCTGGAGACGATCGGCCTGCCAGACAGCGAATTCTCTGCCTTCATGGAATATGACGAGATGGTCGCCAAACATGACTATCTGGGTCAGTTCGGTGTC
Source organism: uncultured Algimonas sp. (assembly GCA_937923575.1). Taxonomy (GTDB): domain Bacteria; phylum Pseudomonadota; class Alphaproteobacteria; order Caulobacterales; family Maricaulaceae; genus Litorimonas. Next base: position 59,850 of record CALDUL010000016.1, on the reverse strand, counting down.
GAGTCTGATCGCGATATCCTGACCTCCATGGCCGTATTCGGCGGCTTCACCGAGGGGCTGCAGTTGTTTGCCTCCTTCGCCATGCTGATGAATTTCCCACGCCTGAACAAGATGAAGGGCATGGGTCAGATCGTGTCGTGGTCCGTGCGTGACGAGAGCCTGCACTGTGAGGGCATGATCAAGCTGTTCCACACCTTTGCCGCAGAGACCGGCGCGCTGACGCAGGCGGTCAAGGACGATATCGCGGATTGCTGCAAGACGGTCGTGAAGCTCGAAGACAAGTTCATTGACCTGGCGTTTGAGATGGGTCCGGTCGAGGGCATGACGGCCGAAGATATCAAGCGCTACATCCGCTACATCGCCAACTGGCGTCTGAAGCAGCTGGGCCTGCCGACGGTCTATGCCGGCGTCGAGGAGCATCCGCTGCCATGGCTGACGGAGATCCTGAACGGTGTCGAGCATGCCAACTTCTTCGAAGCGCGCGCGACCGAGTACTCCAAAGGTGCGACCGAAGGCGACTGGCATGGCGGCGACGGAGTCTGGGCGAAATTTGCCAGCTATGATGCGAAGCGCGCGCTCGACGCTGCGGAATAGGCGCTGCACGATCAGGCATGCGTCAATCGGCGGCCTGATGATTGACAGACGCTACTAGCTTGGGCGTGCGTTACTCTGTAGCGCGCGCCCATGTCACTTATACCTTTCGAACAACGCGTCCGACCCTATCAGACGATTTTCAACTTTCGTGACTTCGGGGGCTATGCGGCGGGGGCAGGGCACCGCGTCGTTACTGACCGGCTGTTTCGCTCGGCCCACCTCGCTAATCTATCCGAGGGCGAGTTGTCCGACATCGCGTCGCTGGGCATCGATGTCGTCATTGATATGCGACACGCGCCCGAGCGTGTGAAACAGCCATCGAAATGGTCGCCGGACAGGGTGCTGACCTTGCCCAAGGACCAAGCGCGCGAGGACGCCAAGGTTGCACCGCACGAAGCCTTCACGCGCGAAGAGATGTACACGGCCGAGGATGCGCGCCGCTACATGATGGGCAGCTATACCGGGCGTCCACATGATGCGGGGTTCAAGGCTATTCACCGCGAAGCCCTGCTGGCGATGACGGAAGAAGACGCGGGCGAGGGCCCGAACGTGCTGGTGCATTGCGCGGCGGGCAAGGACCGCACGGGCACGCTGTGCGCGCTGGTGCTGGGCTTGCTCGGCGTATCGGACGACGACATCATGGCCGACTATCTGCTGACCCGGGATGCCGTCGATATCGAGGCGATCCTCGCTCCTGCCGCGAAGATGTTCTCCGAACGCCACGGCCGAGAGTTCACGGCCGATATGCTGCGGCCCATGTTTGGCGTCGATCCGGATTACCTGGAGGCGAGCCTTGGGATGATGGGGGAGTTCGACGTCTATGCGCGTGACACGCTGGGCATCAGCGAGGCGCGACAGGCGCGGCTGCGCGAGCGCTACCGCGAGCCGCTGGACGGCTAGGCCCGGGGAGCGGGCCTTTTGTGCGCCGGGACTATGTGCAGGTGATGTTGTCGAAACGGCCGGTGCAGGTCGTCTTCTTGTCGGCCTCCACGATCTCGATCTCGGTCGAGCGGCGTGGCTTGAGGATAAAGGTGTCCCCGAAGTTCAATTCATCCGGCAGCCAGCGCTTGCCTTCCGCATTCTCGCGGCGGCTCAGGCCCATCGGGGAGTAAGGATAGCGCACGCGGGCGACGACAACGCCGGAATCCGCCGATAGCAATTCCGGACCAAGCGTGTTCACGTCGAATGCCGGCAGATCGCCTTCGCCGGCCGTGTTATAGACCGCGGAGCCGAGATTATTGATGTCGCCATTGTCCTCCATGGAGAAGCTCTCCAGGCTGATGGTGAGATTTTCCATATCGCGCACACCGGCCACCCGCATGGTGGCGGCCATGATGTCCGCGACGTTTTCGATTTCCAGCTCTGTCACCTGCGTCGCGAGATCGCCCGCAACCGATGCGGAATGGCTGATCTGGCGTTCGACGCCCATACCCATGGAAAGCTCGGCAAGGCCGAGATAAAGGCCGATGATGAAGGGCGCGAGGATGGCAAATTCAATTGCCGCCGTGCCGTCCTCATCTGGGCCGAGGGCCGGGATATCTCGTGTGGTCTTGATCGTGTTCTTGGTCATGTTCGTTACTCCTGCAATCCGTGTCGGGGGTCTGTTCCAGCGAAACGCTAGTTCAGACGGTCCTGCACGGTTTGGCTGCACTCGTTGGAGACGGGGAAAGGCTCGTTGCGAAAGGCGGTAGAGGCGACCAGCATGTGGCGGCCCGAGCCCTTGACGTTCTCAAGGCGGGAAATCTGACCCGGCATCATCAGCGGGTAATAGAAAGTCGCGCGGATCACGACGGGATCGCCCGCCGTCGTCTCCGTCCAATTGCCAGGGGGGACTGCATTGTCCGGATCGTCGCTATCGGGACCTTCAGGCTCTTCAAATGTCACGGTCTGGAAGCTCGGCTCGCTTTCGACGTCGATGCGCAGATTGTTCTCGCAATCCATGAGGTTGTGCATGCTGTCGCAGACGAGCGCCTTGAAGTCCGGTCCGCCGCCGCAGCCTTGGAGCGCGCCAACACGCAACAGGCGCCCCGTGTCGGACACGGCGTGGCTGAGAACGGATGCGGTGAAGAAGAGCAAGGCAAGCTCTAGAATCGCGAAGATTAGCGCCAGGAACGGCACGGCAAGAATGGCGAATTCTATCGCGGACGCGCCGTGATCTTCACGCGTGAACCGGCTCACAGCGGCTTGAATGCGTCGCTCCGCCTTGTCGCATTGGCGCGACCAGAATGTGTCTCTCATGCTCATCCCACAATACTCCGAACCCATGGCGGATCGACACGCGATCCACTTTCGCGGGACACAGTAGGGCGGGAGAGCTTAAAATTGGGCTGAGGTTCGGCGTTAACAAGCGATTAACGCGACAACAGGTTCCTACGCTGACTAGCGCTCGACGTTGCCTTGTGGGAAGCCGCTTGGGCCGCTTGGGCCGCCTGGGGTCTGCCGGGCAGAGGCCGCCGGATTGCTGCGCGCGGTATCGGCCAGCGCATCGGATTCGGGCGCATTGTCGACTATGGTATTGTTGCCTGTGGCTTTCGCCGCGCCGCTATTGCCGCCAATAAAGCCAGGATCATCGCCGAGGATCGGGGACGGCTGACAGTAGGGTGCGCAGGAATAGGTCTGACGGACGCTACCGTTGAACAGACGCACGCCATGGGTCGGTGTGACGGATGTGACCTGGATGTCGGCATCCATCATCGTGCGCCCTTGGCGGTCCATCACGATTAGATTGGTTTCGCCGTAGCCGCGACCGACGACAAAGACCGTATTCGGGCTTTGAATGCTGACATCGGCGATGGCCGGGTTGCCGATCACGATCGAACCGGCGCTGGCGGGCAGTCGCACCACTTCAGTCTTGTTCAGATCGACGCGAAAGATCTGATCGCCGGCTTGCGCGGGCAGGGCACTACAGAGCGCGGCGGTCGCGGCCGTGGTGCCGACAAGAGCGGAAATTTTCAGGGTTTGGACGATGCGGCGCATGTGTCCCTCCAATTGATATGGAGCCACCGTTAAATCGCCAAGGTGAATGAAGCGTTTAGATGCGACCGCCTCAATCATGCGCTCTCTTTATATATAGGCGGGCCATTCGGCCGCCTGCGGACCGGAATCTTTATTTTTGATTCACCGTGCTTCCAAACCTCACATTAAATCGTGGTCACTAGAAGGACCTCAATCAGGAACACCCGGATAGGGGGCCTGACCCTAGCGGAGGAATTCTCCTCCATATGAAACGCATACGTGGGAGTTAGTTATGCAAAACCTCTTTACCAAATTCTCGAACGACGAGTCCGGTGCAACGGCTATCGAATACGGCCTCATCGCCGCTCTGATCGCTGTCGCTCTGATCGCTGGTGCCACCGCTGTTGGTGACCGCGTGAACGAGAAGTTCGACACTGTCGCTGGCGAGCTGAAGAAAGCCAAGCGCGGAACGTCCGCCAACGCCCTCTAAGGCTGGCTACGAAGACCGGGAGGTTTCGGCCTCCCACTTCGTATGACTTTCAGGGCGAGGCCTCACACGGCCTCGCCCCACTTTTCCAAGATGGGGGATGGAATGTTTCGTAGGTTCGCAAATGAAGAAAGCGGTGCCACCGCCATCGAATACGGCTTGATCGCAGCGCTGATCGCTGTCTCGATTATCGCAACCGTCTCTGCTGTCGGTGGAAATATAAACACCCGCTTTGATGATGCAGCGGAAGCGATGAAAGATTCGCAACCCGAAGTGTCTCCGAACGGTCTGTAGTTCGAAGATCTCGCTATACGCGGCGCGTCATGCGTCGCCACTCAAGGACACGGCCACCGCGCCGTGTCTTTTGCGTTTTGGCCAAAGGGCTATCGCTCGACCAGTCACCACACACTCTTTTAAGACCGTTTTGCTAGTCGGCTCGCTCACTTCGGAGTTCACGCGCCATGGTTCTCGGCTTCATCGTTACATTGCTGTTTGTCGCCCCTCTGATGGTGGCGTGCTATACGGATTTCTCGGAAATGAAGATCCCGAACTGGGTGTCCGCCGTCGTTATGGCCTCGTTCGCAGTCACGCTGCCTCTGACCTGGGGCGGGCTGGAATGGTTTGGCGAGCATATGGCCGTCGGCGGTATTCTCTTCGTCGTCGGCTTCATCCTATGGGCGCTGAAAGGATTGGGCGCGGGCGATGTCAAGCTGATGAGCTCTGTCGGCCTGTGGTTCGGTTTCACCGAGGTGATGTCATTTATCCTCTACACCACGCTATTCGGGGCGGCGCTTGGGCTGGTGCTCTTGATCGGGCGGAAATATGTGCCTGTCCGCTTGGAGGGCACCGTGTTCATCAACAAGATGTTTCAAGGCGAAGGCCACATGCCCTACGGCTTGGCGATCTCCGCTGGTGCGCTGACGGTCTGGCCGACGTCTCAGATTGCACTGGCCATCATGAGCTAGTTTGCAGCCCAGTTTTCATAAAGGGGCGGTGACCAAATCCCGGTCGCCGCCCTTTTTCGTGGGCGGTCGCGCGGTCGTAACGGGCGGCGCCGCTTTCGGCGCATATGGTTACCTGCCAAAGACCCGTTGTTAACCATGCCTTAGAACCCTTGCCCCTAAGCCCGATTCGGAAGACGTGCGCTTTTCGAAAGTGGGGACATGGACCAGAAAGTAAGACTCGGACTGATAGGCGGCCTCGTCGTGCTGGGTGGTGTGGTGTTCTACACCCTGTCGTCCACGCCCGACGCGCCAGTTGCCGTAGCGCCGACCATAGAGCGCATTGTCGAAACCGTCGATTATGCCGACGTTCTCAGCGTTTCTACCGACCTGTCTCGCGGTACGCGGATAACGGCGGATCAGCTGACATGGATAAAATGGCCCGAAGATGCCGTGACGCCCGCGCTCGTCGTGCGCGATCCGGGAGCCGAAGTCAGCGTCATTGACCAGCTGTCCGGCTCGATCGTGCGCGACCCGCTGACTCCCGGCGAGCCTGTCACCATGTCCAAATTCATCCGCGCCGGCGAAGCGGGCATCATGGCGGCGCTGCTGAAGCCCGGCATGCGCGCCGTGACCGTGCGCATCAGTGTCGATAGCGCCTCTGGCGGTTTTATTCTGCCGGGCGACAAGGTCGACGTCATGCTGAAACGGGTTCTGCCGGCCCAACCCGGCGGGGACGGCCGTCCAGTCATCGAGGCCAACACCATCTTCAAGAACGTCAACGTCTTGGCGATCGATCAATCCTACACGATGAACCCGGAGCTGGGCGCAGCCATGCCGGGGTCGACCGCAACGCTGGAACTGTCGCCTGAGGACAGCGCAGCCATCACGGTCGCGCAGGACCGCGGCGATCTGACCTTGCTGCTCCGCGGATTCACCGGGGCGAACAGCCGCGCAATCAGCCGTGCCTATCAGCCCAAAAAGACCGCTGCGCCCAAGCCGCCGCTGACGATCTACCGTCAGGGCGAAGTCGAAACCGTCCAGCTGCAGCAGAGATAGTCATGAACCGTTCCACACTGCACAGCCATACTTCGTCGTCCCGCTGGTTGAAGAGCGCGGCCGCTATCGCCTTTGCGGGCGTGCTCGGCTTGGCGAGTTCGGCCCATGCCAATAATCGTTCCTACGGCTCCATCGCCGCCTTCCCGACCAGTGCATCGGCCGATGGCGTCCGCATCCAAAGCCCGGGTGAGGGGCTGAACCGCTCCATCGTGCTGCCATTCTCCAAATCCACCGTGATCGAGCTGCCGGCCAATGTCATGGACGTGATCGTCTCCAATCCCGACATCGTCGAAGCTGTGGTGCACACCTCGCGCCGCACAGTGCTGATCGGCAAGGCGGCCGGACAGACCAATGTCTATTTCTACGGACATGACGGGCAGGAGTTGCTCAACATCGACATCCGCGTCGAGCGCGACATCAATGGCCTGACCGATCTGGTGCGCAAACATGCGCCGGGTGCCGAGGTCGAGGTTCAATCGGTCAACAACAACATCATGCTGACGGGCTCCGTTCCGAACGCCGAAACGGCACTGAAAGTGGAGCGCATCGCGGAGATGTGGCAGGGCACGGGCGCCGGCAATGGCGAGATCGTCAATCTGCTCTCAGTGCTCGGCAAAGACCAGGTCATGCTGAAGGTTCGCATCGTCGAAATGCAGCGCTCGGTTGTCAAACAGTTGGGATTCAACCTCTCGGCCGTGGCTGAGCTGGGCGATAGCACGGTCAGCCTGTTCAATAATGTCGGCGTCGACGCTGGCGCCGGTTTCATCGGCAATGTCGGCTATAACAACACGGGCGGCGGCGACATTCGCTCGCTTACCGGCGCATTGACAGCGCTGGAGCGTGTCGGCCTGATCCGCACACTCGCAGAGCCAACCTTGACGGCTATTTCGGGTGAGACGGCAAACTTCCTCTCCGGCGGTGAATTCCCCGTGTTGTCTGGCGTGGTGGTCGACCCGCAAACCGGCGGTCTGCAACGGTCATTCACTTTCAAATCCTTCGGTGTCGCACTGGGCTTCACACCAGTCGTTCTGTCCGAGGGGCTGATTTCGCTCAATATTTCGACCGAAGTATCCGAGCCGACGACGGAAAACAGCTTCGAAACCGGCGGCCTTGGGGGCGATATTCTGGGTCTGCGCGTGCGCCGTGCCAATACGGTCGTCGAACTGCCAGCAGGCGGGAGCCTCGTTATCGCGGGGCTGATCCGAGAGGAGGCGCGCACCTCCTATGACGGCGTTCCCGGCGCAAAGGATATTCCCGGACTGGGCGCGCTGTTCCGCAATCGCGACAGCCAATCCGTCCAGACCGAACTGGTCATCATCGTGACGCCTTACCTCGTCGATGCGACCCATCCGGACAAGTTGCAGACGCCGCTCGAAGGTTTCGTGGCGGCTAGCGACCGGGAGTCGGCGCTGCTGGGGCGTATCAATTCGGTCTATGGCGATAACGCCGTCGTCACGGCCGATGGCCCCTTCGGGCATGTGGTGGATTAGGAGATGACGACGATGACTACGCTTAAATCCAGTCTTCTGGGCGCTGTCGCCATAGCGTCTCTCGGCGGTCTCAGTGCCTGCCAGAGCTACGCCAGCCAGAGCGCTGTGCCGTCGCATCGGCTCAACCCCGTGCAGGTGTCCGAAACGGTCGAGCGTCTGGAGCTCTATGCGCGTCCGGACGGGCTCGTCCTGTCGGCACGCGATCAGGCGGCCGTGGCGAACTTCATGCGCGAATACGCCGCCAGCGGGTCGGGCGCATTGCACATCAACCGTCCATCGACCGGCGGCCCGGGCGTCGCTCAGACAGATCAGATGCTGAATTCCGTCATGCGCCAGGCCGGGCTTGCACCCAATGCCGTGCAATATGGACAATTCCCCGCGCGTCCCGGACTGCCCGCTCCGGTCGTCGTATCCTACAAGACACTACGCACCGTGCCGCAGGACTGTGCGAATATGCCGGATCTCACCCGCACGCGGATGAACGGCCCGACGAGCAACTTCGGCTGCTTCGCTTCAGCCAACCTCGCCGCCATGGTCAGTGATCCGTACCAGCTGCTGGAGCCGCGGACGCCGGATGCTCCAAACGCGCAACGCCGCCAGGTCATCTATGATGCCTATATCAACGGCACCGCCACCGCCGCCGTCCAACCGGCCGGTCAGACACAAAGCTCACAAAGCACGGGCGGGTAGGACGACAATGAGCACGCCAACACAACCTCGCCCCATGCCAACGGCGATGCCAATGCCAACGGCCATGCCTGTGCCCGTACCCGGCCAGATGCAGCCGCCGCGCGCCATGCCCGCGCCTGGCGCCATGCAGCCGCGACCCATGGCGGCTCCGATGCCAGTGCCCGGTCAGGTGCCCGCGCCTCACGCGCCCCAGCCACATGCCGCTCCGATGGCTGCGCCTTTGCAGATGCCAGCGGGCTATCCCGCGTCGACAGCTGTGCCCCAGCCTGCCGTAGCACCTTATGGAGCGCCGCAGCATCTCGCGCCTCAGCAGGGGTCACACCAATACGCCGCCTCGCCAGCGGCTCCGTTGCCGCAGATCATCAGCCAGGCACCGGAAGACTTCGCAAAGGAGACCGGAGAGCGGTCCATGCCGCAGATTTCGATCCACGCTTTTTGCGACCGCAATGAGACCGCCAGCTGCATCAACACGATGAGCAAAGACTGGCGCATGCGTCGGACGAACTGCAAGATCTATATGGGTGGTCTGTCGGCGGCGATCGACTTCTACCATAAGGAAAACACGCCTTCGCTGATCCTGATCGAGAGCGGTATGCGCGGCGAAGAGTTGTTCAATCAGCTCGAGCAGCTTGCCTCCGTTTGCGATGAGGGCACGAAAGTCGTCATCATCGGTGCGGCCAACGATATTCGCCTTTATCGCCAGCTGATGGACAAGGGTGTGAGCGATTACATCGTGCCGCCGCTGCACCCGCTGAACCTGATTCGTTCGCTCTCAGAGCTCTACTCCGATCCCGAAACGCCGTTCACCGGACGCGCCATTGCTTTCTTTGGGGCGAAGGGCGGGGTCGGTTCTTCGACGCTTGCGCACAACATTGCCTGGGTGCTGGCCGAGCGCCTGCAGCAGGAAACGGCGATGATCGATCTAGACAGCGCTTGGGGCACCACGGCTCTCGATTTCACCTATGACTCCGCATCGGGTCTGGAGGAGGCCCTCGCCGAGCCGGACCGCATGGACGAGACCCTGTTGGACCGTATCATGGTGCGCCATACGCCGCGTCTGAGCTTGCTGCCGACCGCATCCAGCCTGAATACCAAGCCCGTCATGGATTCCTCCGCTTACGAGGCCATCATCGGCGGCGTGCGTTCGATCAGCCCGCTAGCGCTGCTCGATCTGCCGCATTTCTGGTGCGACTGGACCACCAACACGCTGACGACCGTCGACGATGTGGTCATCACGGCGACGCCGGATCTTCCGAACCTGCGCAACACCAAGAACCTGATCGACTTCCTGCGCGCCCAGCGCCCCAACGATCCCGATCCGATCCTGATCCTGAACCAGACGGGTCGCTGCAAATCCAAGGAAGACGAAATCAGTGTCGAAAACTTCGCCTCTGCCGTCGGCCTGGAGCCATCGCTGGTCATCGGTTTTGATCCCGACACCTTCTCGCGTGCCTGTAACGAGGGCAAAATGCTGCCTGATATGAAAGACGCCGCGCCTATTGTGCCGGGTCTGGAATATATCGCCGAGCGCCTGCGCACAGGCAAATTCAGCATGGCGCCAACCGTTGCTGCCAAGGTCAAAAAGGGTCGCAAGGGCAAGGCTTCTAAGTCGCCCGGTATTGAAGATGTCGGCGGAAAGTCGCTCTTCGCCGGTCTGATGAAGAAAAAAGGGTAGGTCCGCATGTTCGGTAAACGCTCCGAAGCGCAGGCGCTTGCGCCCGCCAAGACCGAGTCCGCGCCTAAGCCCGCTCCGGAGCCAGCGCCGGCGGCCGTGTCTGCGCCGCGTCCGAGCTCGCGCGGGCAGGAGCCGTCCGAAGAGTATTACGAAACCAAGGCGACCATCTTCAACGCGCTGTTCGAGACGATCGACGTCTCGGCTCTCGCTGGCATGCAGCCAGACAAGGCGCGTGAGGAAATCCGCACGATCGTTGACGAGATTATCGCGATCCGTAACGTTCGACTATCGGTGGCCGAGTCCAATCAGCTGATCACGGAAATCTGCGACGATATTCTCGGTTATGGTCCGCTAGAGCCGCTGCTCGCGCGCGACGACATCGCCGACATCATGGTCAATGGGGCCAAGCACGTCTTTATCGAGACGGGCGGCAAGATGCAGAAGACGAATATTCGCTTCCGCGACAATACCCAGTTGATGAATATCTGTCAGCGCATCGTGAGCCAGGTCGGCCGCCGCGTCGACGAAGCTTCACCGATCTGTGACGCCCGCTTGCTCGACGGCTCTCGTGTCAACGTCATCGCGCCGCCGCTGTCGATTGACGGCCCCGCGCTTACCATTCGTAAGTTCAAGAAGGACAAGCTGACCCTGGCCGATCTGGTCAACTTCAAGTCCATTTCGCCTGCTGGCGCCAAGGTGCTGCAAATCATCGGCGCCTGCCAGTGTAACATCGTCATTTCCGGCGGTACGGGTTCGGGCAAGACCACGCTGCTGAACTGTCTTACCGGCTTTATCCACCCGGATGAGCGCATCATCACATGTGAAGACGCAGCCGAATTGCAGCTGCAGCAGCCGCATGTCGTGCGCTTGGAAACACGCCCGCCCAACCTCGAGGGCAAGGGCAAGGTCACCATGGCCGATCTCGTGAAAAACTGCCTGCGGATGCGTCCAGAGCGTATCATCGTGGGTGAGGTGCGTGGGCCAGAAGCGTTCGATCTTCTGCAGGCCATGAACACGGGTCACGACGGCTCCATGGGAACGCTCCACGCCAACAGCCCGCGCGAGGCTCTGTCGCGACTGGAATCCATGATCACCATGGGCGGTTTCTCGCTGCCCGCGCGCACCATTCGCGAAATGATCGTCGGATCGGTCGATGTCGTGGTTCAGGCCACCCGCCTGCGCGACGGTTCACGCCGCATCACTCACATCACCGAGGTGATCGGGATGGAAGGCGACGTGATCGTGACGCAGGATCTGCTGAAATACGAAATGGACGGCGAAGACGCCGACGGAAACATCATCGGCGAGCACAAATCGACCGGTATTGCACGTCCGGCCTTCTGGGACCGCGCACGCTACTTCAACCTTGAAAAGGACCTCGCGCAGGCCCTCGACGAAGCGGGCGGATAGAGGACACGACCTAGATGGATCAGCAGCTTATCATCGCAATCGCGGGTGCCGGCATGGTCGGCATACTCGGGATGCTGCTGCTCAGCGGCGGCGGCTCAGCCAACAACTCGCGCGTCAAGGAGCTCTCGGGCAAGACGACCGTGCGTGGGTCGCTGCGTGACAAATTAAAACAGGACGACCAAGGTTCGCGCCGCAAGCAGATCGAGGATACGCTCGGTAAGCTCGAAGAGCGCCAGAAGCAGAAGAAGAAAAAGGCCAAGTCACTGGAATCGCGCCTGATCCAGGCCGACTGGAGCATAGAGCCCGCCAAGTTCACCATGATTTCGATCATCATCGCAGTCGCTGTGACAGGTCTGTTGTTTGTGCTGAAAGCACCGCTGCTGATTGTTGCCGGGGGCGGCTTCGTCGCGGGTTTCGGTATGCCGCGCTTCATTCTCGGCGCGGCCATCAACAAGCGTCAGAAGAAATTCACCGAGCAGTTTGCCGACGGTATGGATATCATCGTGCGTGGTGTGCGCACCGGCCTGCCGCTGGGTGACTGCCTGAAGATCATTGCCCACGAAAGCCCGGAGCCGATGGGCACCGAGTTCCGTCGCGTGGTCGAGGGAGAGAGTGTCGGTATCCCGGTCGAGGTCTGCCTGGAGCAAATGTATGAACGTATGCCGACGCCAGAGGTCAACTTCTTCGCAACCGTGCTGAACATCCAGAAGACGTCCGGTGGTAACCTTGGTGAATCCCTGGCGAACCTCTCCAACGTGCTGCGCGGGCGCAAACAGCTGGTCGAGAAGATCAAGGCGCTGTCCGCCGAAGCCAAAATGTCCGCCATCATCATCGGCGCCATGCCGATCGTCGTGGGCGTGCTCGTCTCGATCCTGTCTCCGGATTATATGGAAGAGCTGTTCACGACGGATCGTGGTCAGAAAAATATGATGATCGGCGGTATCATGATGGCGGTCGGCGTCGTCTGGATGCGCAAGATGATCAACTTCAAGTTCTAGGGGGTTCGCCATGGGTGGTTCATCAGCCGAATTCCTGTCTCAGATCATCTATCTGAGTATCACGATCGCGTTCTGCGTGACGCTCTACATACTCGTTGCCCCGCTGCTGGAAGGCGACAAGCTCAAGAAACGGATGGATTCCGTCGCCAATGCGCGCGACACCATGCGTCAGAACCGTATGGCACAGCTGGAGTCTGAGGCGAGCCTGCGTAACGAGAGCAAGGGCATGGCCCGCGACCTGGTCGACAAGTTCAGCCTCGAAAAACTGCTGGAAGCCTCCGACTTGAAAGACAAGCTGGCGCAGGCCGGCATGCGGGGTCAGGCGCCGATCTACCGCTTCTACATGATCAAGCTCATCCTGCCGCTGGTTGGTTTGGGATTCGGTCTCGTCTTCCTGATCCTGCTCAATGTGCCGGGCTGGTCGATGGTCCAGCGTGCCGCCGGTACGCTCGCGCTTACCACGCTCGGCTACTATCTTCCGGGCGCGCTGCTAAAGAGCAAGGCGCAGAAGCGTCTGGCGTCCATCATGGAAGTCTTCCCGGACGCGCTCGACTTGCTGCTGATCTGCGTGGAGTCCGGCATGTCCGTGGAGCTCGCTTTCGGTCGCGTGGCGGACGAGCTGGCCGAAAACTCCGTGGAGCTGGCGGAAGAGTTCCAGCTGACGACGGCCGAGCTGTCCTATCTGTCATCGCGCCGCGTCGCCTATGAGAACCTCGCACGGCGCAACAATCACGTTGGTATCAAATCGGTCGCGACGGCTCTCGTGCAGTCGGAACGCTACGGTACGCCGTTGGGCGAAACCCTGCGGACCATGGCGAATGAGAACCGGATGATGCGTCAGATGGCGGCCGAGAAGAAGGCCGCCTCGCTGCCCGCCAAGCTGACGGTCCCGATGATCCTGTGCTTCCTGCCCGTGCTGTTCATCGTCATCCTGACACCCGCCGCCATGCGCCTCGCCGAAGCGCTGTAGAGGCTTGGCCTCAGCCGGTCGCGAAACGAACCGCCGCGCTCCATCCGTCACGAAAAAGCCCGCTCCGGAAATCTCCGGAGCGGGCTTTTCTGTTTGGGGTTGGAAGGGCGACTAGCGTCTGCTGCGCGCGGCCCCTCGGCGGGACGTCGGTGCACCAGCCAGCTGTGGCTGCGGTGGGTAGCCCTGCGGCTGCGGCGCATAGCCTTGCGGCTGACCATACCCGGGCTGGGGACGTGCACCGGGCTGGGAGCGAAGCGCCGGGCCGACGACATGCGGCGCGGCGGCCTGACGCGCGGCAGGCGGCGTGGCAGCGGTAGGCTGCACGCTTGCACCGATACGCGCGAGCAGAGCTTGCTGTTCTGCCGTCATCTCTCCGTTCGCCATCATGGGCTGCTGTGCTGCAGCTCCTGCCGCTTGACGCTTGCGCGCGGCGGCACGGGCAGCGTCAGATGCGCTGGCGAAAGGCTGACCGTTCTGACCTTGTGTCACAATTCTCGCGGCTGGCGCTTGCGCACCGTAGGATGGAGCTTGCGCGGTGGCTTGCTGCCGGGGCTGTTGCGGTGTGCGGACTGCGCCCTGCCGCGGCATGCGGCGCTGTTGTTGCGCTTGCCGTGGAGCGCGGGGCTGCATGGCGCCACGCATCTGTGGCTGTGCCGAAGTCGAGCGCGCTTGATGAGCGGGGATCGGGTCATGCGGTAGCTTCTGATCGGCGCGCGATTGGCCCGCGATACGGTGCTGACGCTGCGCTTCCTCCGTCTTTCCCTGCAGCTGCAGAACGAGGGCGAGGTTCTGGCGCACGCCAGCGCTGGCACCCGGTGCGGCCACGGCGCGGCGGAGCCATTGCTCCGCTGTCACGGGATCGCCGGAGAGCGCGTGCGACAGCCCGACATTGGCAAGTACATTGGGATCGTTCGGCGTGATCGACAGTGCGCGCGAATAATGGCGGCGCGCCGTATCGTAATCTTCCATCTGGTCGAGAGCCGCGCCCTTGAGCGACCACAGCCGCGCATATTGCGGGGCGAGGCGCAGGCCTTGGTCCAGCGGCGCGACGGCATCCATGGCGCGTTGATCCGCAATCAACGCGGCCGCAAACTCAGCAAGCAAATACGGGTCGCGCGGGTGTATGGCCCGGGTGGTCTGGGTGATTTCGACCGCGCGGGCTGGGTTGCCGAGTTTGCGTACGGCGGCGGCGAGCTTCAGCGCGCTTTCCAGATCCGAGGGGTTGAGGTCGTATTCATGGCTCCAGAATGCGGCCTGTGCGAAAAGGGGCTGGGTCTCGATATTGTCGCGCATGTCGCGCGAAGCCGGCATGTATTTATTGATCTCGGCTTCCTGCTGGATCGTTTCTTCCTGAGCCGTCATCCCCGGCGCGACGGCGCAGGCAGATAGCAACAGCATGGCGGGCAGGGCGAGGGCGGGCTGAATTCTAAAACGCAAAGTCATGTGGGCCTCTTCCGGCCGGGCGCAAGCGCCAAAGCCAATGATTGCGCGGAGGGATTTTATGAGTCACACCCGCATCGTTAATAAACGTAAAGAGGTGGGGTTAACGACCTCTTACGATAGCTGGCGAAGCGAACACTGCATGTCTCATCCCACAACTCTGATCCGACCGTCTGAACGCGACAGTTCCGGCGCGGCCATCGCCGTTCACGTGCTAAGACCAGACGCCGTGGAAGATGCGCTGGCAGGCCTGAACGCGCTGCAATCTGGCTTTGCCCGGTCGCGCGCATTTGCGGGTGAAGCGGGCCAGACTGCCTTGCTACCGGACGATGACGGCTCAATCGCTGCTGTGCTGATGGGCGTCGGAACCGAGGCGATGGATCTGGAACGGGAGATGCGCGTTGGGCAGCTGTCGAGCAGCCTGCCGACTGGGGAATATGCGCTGGCGAGCCTACCGGATGATTTCTCTGCGCGGCTTACGACCGTCGCTTGGGGGATGGGGAGTTACCGCTTCACTCGCTATCTGAAAGACGCGCGAGAGCCTGCGCTGCTGGTCGTTGGCGACACGGTCGATATCGACGGCGCGCGGGCGGCCGTCACGGCCACGGGTCTGGGGCGCGATCTGATCAACACTCCTGCTGGGGATATGGGCCCGATTGCGCTGGCCGAGGCCGCACGCGATCTGGCACGCGAGCACGGCGCCGAATACTCCGAGATCGTCGGCGATGATCTGCTCGAGCAGAATTACCCGATGATCCACGCCGTCGGTCGCGCAGCGCATGAGGCCCCGCGTCTGGTCGAGTTGGAATGGGGCGACGACAGCCATCCGCGCCTCGCCATCATCGGCAAGGGCATCACATTCGACACGGGTGGCGTGAATATGAAGGGCGCGTCCGGTGCACGGCTGATGAAAAAGGACATGGGCGGCGCGGCCCATGCGTTGGCGCTGGCATCCATGATCATGGCGGCGAAGCTACCAATCCGGCTGCATTGCCTGCTGGCGATCGCGGAGAATGCGGTCTCCGCCAATGCCTATCGTCCCGGCGACATCCTGCCGTCGCGCACGGGCCTGACGGTGGAAATCGACAACACAGATGCGGAAGGCCGCCTCGTGCTGGGCGATGCGCTGTGCAAGGCGACCGAGTCCAATCCGGCGCTGATGATCGACTTCGCCACACTGACCGGTGCCGCACGTGTCGCGCTCGGCCCGCAGCTGCCGCCCTTCTTCACCAATCGCGACGCGCTGCACGAACCCGTATCAGAACACTGCATGCGAGAGCTGGACCCGGTCTGGCCCATGCCGCTGTGGCAGCCCTATCGCGCCATGTTGCGCAGCCCGATTGCCGACATGAAGAATGCGGGTGGGCGATTTGCCGGTGCGGTAACGGCGGCGCTGTTTTTGGAGCGCTTTGTGGCCGACACACCGTGGATGCACTTTGACGTCTATGGCTGGAACCCGGCCGCGCGCGCAGGACACCCCAAGGGCGCAGATGTCTATGCGGTGAGGGGGCTGTTCAGCTGGCTCGCAGCCGGGGGTCTTAATACGCCCATGGAAAGCTGACGCCCATGAAGCGCTGATCCAGCAGCCAAATCTCAGAAATATTTGCCCCGACGCCGGGATTGGGCCTTGCACAATGGCTGCAGGACTCCGGGGCGGGGCGGGCCAATCTGTGTGGCTTTAGAAAGTTGTTAGGGTTTTGAATCACTTGGTTGATTCGGACCATATCAAGCCCGGAACGTTCTTGACCGCTGAATCGCCACTATGCGAGTCCTTGGGTAATCCAGTGATTCACAAGAGGCGGAACGGGCATGGCGGTAGACAATAAGAGCGCCCGGCAGCCCGCGCCGACGTCCCGAAATGTCGCCAAGCGCCAGGCCGCACGTGCGCCGGAGCCGTCTGCCTTCGTCGTCCCGGAGAGCCGGGAACCCGTCCAGCGCAACGCTTCCTCCCGCCCCGCCATGCGCGCTTCGCGACTGTCCACGACCGATACGCTGGCGCTCTGGAAGGATGTCACCGTTGCTTCCGTCGCGGGCGACATGCCGGACCTGTCTGCGCGTCAGATGGCCGTCATGCTCTGTGTTTATCTCGAAGTCGGGCCGCATACGGTCCGCTCTCTGGCGGCCAAGCTCAACGTGACCAAGGCCGTCATCAGCCGCGCCATCGACCGGCTGAAAAGCTATGGCTATGTCGTGCGCGCTGACGACCCGCGCGATCGCCGTTCCATCGTGCTGCGCCGCACGCCGGATGGCATCAACTTCCTGCGCAAATTCGGCGATATCATTCTGGATGAGTTGCCGGAGTCGATGCGGCGCTAAGGCCTCGTCGTGGCGCGTGACGCCCGAACATCGCTCGCGCCGGGTACGGGCCCAAGGCTTGCTCGGTTACGCCTTTCGCTCCCCAGCGCCCCTCTGACCGACACGCCCTCGCGCCGCGCCTCGCTGCAGACGGAGATGCTGCATGGGCAAGTTTTCGACGTCCACGCGAATAAGGGCGGTTTCTCCTACGGACGTGCGCTCGCGCTCAGGGGACGCGTTACGGATTATGTCGGCTGGGTGCCGAGCCGGGGGCTGGTAGAGAACGCCGCCAGACCGACACATAGTGTGACGGCGCTTTCCGCACCGGTCTTTTCCCGCGCCCAGCTGAAATCCCGTATTGTCATGCACATCTCGATGGGCGCGCGGGTCGCGGTCGTGGCTGAAGAGGACGGCTATTACCAGATCGGAGCCGGGGCATGGGTGAGCGACCGACATCTTGCGCCGCTCACCGAGCGCGAGACTAGCCCGGTCGCTGTTGCCCGTCGCTTCATCGGGCAGCCCTATGTTTGGGGCGGGACAGGCGCGCGGGGGCTGGATTGCTCCGGGCTGATCCAGCGCGTGCTGGACGCTTGCGGCCTGCCTTGCCCAAGGGACGCGGACCAGCAGGAGCGGGCGCTGGGCTCAGAGGTGCCAATCGCGGAGATCACCGCGCGACAGGGTCAGCCCTGCGACCTTCTGTTCTGGCCCGGTCACGTCGGGATGCTCACCACGCGCTCGCGGCTGATCCACGCCAATGCGTGGCATATGGGCGTGGTAGAAGAGCCGCTGCTCGGCGCACTCAAACGGATCGCCGCCGCCGGGACGCCGCTACGCAGCGTGAGGCGGCTGGATTAAGACCTAGTCTTCGCTATTCTCGGCAGGCGCGTCGTCCGTGCCCAAACCGTCCAGCGTCGGCTCTTCGATCTCTACGCCACCATCGACCTCGACAGTCGCAGTCTCGGCCTCTTCGGTCAGCGGAGCGGCAGCGGGTTCGGGGCGCGAAACGGGATTAGCCGCCGCCACGCGCAGATATTCGATCACGGCAGCGCGGTCTGCCGGCTTCTTCAAGCCGACGAAGTTCATCTTCGTTCCGGGCATGTATTCGCTCGGCTTCTTCAGAAAGCCGTCCAGCTCCTCATAGCCCCAGCTATAACCCGCGCCTGACATCGCGCCGCTGTAGGCAAAACCAGACGCTCCGCCAGATTGGCGGCCGACGACGGAGTAAAGATTCGGGCCCGTGCTATGCGCGCCGCCGGCTTCGACATTGTGGCAGGACTTGCATTTCTTGAAGACCTTGGCGCCTCGCTCCGCATCCATCGCATCGACCCAGGCGAGTTGCGGGAAGGGGAGGTCTTCGTTGCCACCAGTCTCTACGACTTCGAGCGGACCGACCTGATAGGCCGGAACGTCCGGCACATCGTGGTGCATTAGGAATTCGGGGATCGTGCGGATCGCCATGAAGACCAGCGCGGCGCCCAGCACAGCAGCCATGATCTTGTTTGTACCAAGTGGATCCATCAGGATGACACCTTCTTCTTTTTCGGTCCCGATGACGGCGGATTCCCGCTCGTCACCTCATTGCGCGCTCTCTTACTAATATGGAACGCCGCTGCAACGGTAAAACCCCTTGCGGCGCAGCGTCGCGGGCGGGCAATGCGACAGGTCGTGAACTCACAAGTGGGGCGTGTTTTGACAGCTTTGCGGCGTTTCGTGGCTAGGCGCGGCTTGCAGACAATGCGTCCGCCTTGCCAAAAGCCGCAACGACGTCCACGAGACGCCCCAAAGCTGCCCCTTCGGGGTCGTCCAAAGCGGTTAATGGGACGTCGTTGCGGTCTCTTGCGGTGTACGGACACCGCGGCGAGCCCGCGCCTAGCCCATGAAACGCTTTGAACGATCAAAATCCGTCCCACTTATGAGTTCACGACCTACATGAGCGCACGCATTGTCTATCAGGGTGAACCCGGAGCCTTCTCCGATCTCGCCTGCCAGGAACACTTCCCCAATCACGAGAGCTGGGCCTGTGCCAGCTTTGCGCAGGCCTTTGAGCGGGTGCGCGAGGGCGCGGCGGAGATCGCGATGATTCCGGTCGAGAACACAGTCGCGGGCCGGGTGTCCGATATCTACCACCTGCTGCCGTCCGGCGGCCTGTTCATCACGGCGGAGCGCTATCAGCCGATCCATCACCAGTTGCTGGGCCTGAAGGGTGCCACACTCTCCGGTATTCGCGTCGCGCGCTCTCACCCGATGGCGCTGGGGCAGGTCCGTGAGAGCCTCGCTCGATTGGGCATCGACAGCGAAGCAGACGTCGATACGGCGGCCGCGGCGCGCAAGGTTGCCGAGCGCGGAGACAGCTCTGTGGCAGCGGTGGCGAGCGTGAAGGCCGCCGAAACATATGGCTTGGAGATCCTCGCCGCCGACATCGAAGACAGCGGCTCGAACACGACGCGTTTCATCGTATTGGAAAGAGAGGCGCGCATACCCGATGTAAATTCAGGGCCTTGTGTCAGTTCCTTCGTGTTTCGACTGCGCAGCGTGCCGTCTGCGCTCTATAAGGCGTTGGGCGGTTTCGCGTCCAATGGGCTGAACTTGACCAAGCTGGAAAGCTATATGGTCGGCGGTGGGTTCAAGGCGGCGCAGTTCTATTGCGATGTCGAAGGCCATCCCGACAGTGAGGCGATGCGGCACGCCCTGGATGAGCTGCGCTTCTTTACCGAGGAAGTCCGCCACCTCGGCAGTTACCCGGCTGACCCCGTCAGACTGGGTCAAGCTTGAGCCCGGGCGCGGCAGCCCCCATATATCTGTCGTGATCAAACGCATTCTCATACCGCTCGTCGTGGCCTTCGCCGCACTCGCGCCGGCGGCCTATGCCGACAAGGCGGAGATCTACACGTCCTGGCGCAACGATCTCGCCATAGACGGCTTTGACGCTGTGAGCTTTCACAAGGGCAAGCCGCTGAAGGGTCGTACCGAGTTCCAGACCCGCTATAAGGATGCGACCTGGCGCTTTGACACCCAGGCGAATCTCGATCTGTTTCTGCTGAACCCAGACGGGTTTGCGCCGCAATATGGTGGCTATTGCGCCTGGGCCGTGGCGAAGGAAAAGCTCGCACCTGGCCGCCCGGCACATTGGTATGTCGCGGATGGCAAGCTATACCTCAACTACTCCAATCGCGTGAAAAAGCGCTGGGACGCGTTACGCGACGAGTTCATTGCCGATGCCGATGCCAATTGGCCGGAAGTTTTGGACTAGGCCGTTTCCGCCAACCACGCGCGCAGCAATTGATGCGCGATCGTCGTGCGGGGCGGGCGCATGAACGCCTGTCCTGTTTTGTCGAACACGGCGGCGACTTCGTCGCGCGTAAACCAGCGCGCGTCTTCCAGCTCTTTCGGATCGATCGTGACGTCGCGCCCATCGGCCTTGCTGATGAGCCCGACCATGAGCTGGCTCGGGAAAGGCCACGGCTGACAGAAGAGATAGCGGTGCTCGGACAGGCTAACGCCCGCCTCCTCCATGCCCTCTCGGGTGGCGGCTTCTTCGATGGTCTCGCCAGGCGACACGAAGCCGGCCAGCGCGGAGTAGAAGCCCGGGGGCCAGCCCGGACCGCGGCCGAGCAGCACGGAGCCCTCATGTTCGATCAGGAAAATTACCACCGGATTGACGCGCGGGAAGTGCTCGGTTTCACAGGACCCGCAGACCCGTTTCGCACCGCCTTCCGACGACACGCTCTGCGCGCCACAATTTGCACAGAAACGGTGGGTGCGGTGCCAATCGAGCATGGAGCGCGCGCGACCTGCCAGCGCCAGCGCATCGGGCGCGAGCTTATGCCCGCCCATGCGCAAATCCACCAGTGCGCCTTCGGGCAGCATGTCGTCGCTGTTCAGCGCGGCTGCAAAGACCGGATCGCCGTCGCCTTCGACTCCGAGGAAGATTAGACCTGGTTCCTGCAACGACAGCCGCGCCACCGCATCCGGGGCGGCGCGAAGCAGCTTCGGCCCATCGGCAGCGACCTGTCCGCGGTGCAGCAGGATGCAGCTCGCCAACTCGTTGGACTGATAGCGGGCGAGCGCGGCATCGGTCCGGTCCATGTCGGAAAAATCAACACGAGAGCCCGCAAAGGGGATGGGATGATCGGGGAGGAGGGGTGCAGCCATGACGTTGGGCTATCGCGGCGCGCGGCTCTTGGCAAAGCTCATATGCGCGCATCACGACAGCGGTTTTGCAGACTTGCGAAAGCCGGCGGCTTTCGCCATATCGCGCTCGAAAGATCGGCCCGGACGTGGTCTGTCGCCAACCCGGTCAGGTCGGGAACGAAGCAGCCGTAACGATTCGCCCGCGGGTCGGTGTCCGGTCTTTCACTCAACCTCCAAAACCATCGAGATCACGCCAAGCCGCGCCCACAGCGTTTTCACCCGCTCCGTAGCCGCGGACGAAGGGGCTGTAATGGTTAGAAGGCTAGTCTCGCGCAGCGAGCGCGGCGCGAAGCGCCGACATCATCCCCTACCGCCGCACCACCCGCATCCGCAGCGTCTCCTCCGGCCGCACCGTTACCCGCGCATGTGGCCACGGATGCTCGCCCGCGAGCTCGAACCGATAAGTCTTCGCCAGTCGCACAATCATGATCAGCGCCTCGAGCACCGCAAAGCGCACGCCGATACAGACGCGCGGGCCGAGCCCGAACGGAATGTATTGGAACCGGTCGATCGGCGTCTTGCGCTGGTTCTCCTCCAGAAAGCGCTCCGGCACAAAGGCATCCGGCTGATCCCACAGCAGCCGATGACGATGCACCAGCCAGATATTGCAGAAGACGATGGTGTCCTTCTTCAGCGGCGTTCCGGCCAGTGTCTCGTCCCTGTCGAGCTGTCGCGACAGGAAGGGCGCTGGCGGGTAGAGCCGCAAGGCTTCGTCGAAACAGGCGCGGGTGAAGGGCAGATGGGTCTTCCACTCCGCGGCGGGCGCAGACGTATCGAGCGCGTCGATTTCCGCTTCGAGCCGTTCATAGGCGTTCTTGTCTTGCGACAGCAGGTAGAACAGCCAGGTCAGCGCCCGGCTGGTGGTCTCATGCCCGGCCGCAATGAATGTGATCAGCTGGTCCTGGAGCTGCTCCTCGGTGAAGGCGTCCTCGGCAAGCATGGCGGAGAGCAGATCGTCACGGGGCTCTCCCTCCTGCGTCCGGCGCACTTCGACCATCTCCGAGATATAGCGGCGCAAGCGCTTTACCGGACCCATGCGCCCAACCCGTGTCACGCGCGGGATCCATTGCGGCACATCGACGAAGTCCACCGGGTCCGGCCGTCCCATGGTATTGAGGAAACGGTCGATCTCGCGCAGGCTGATATCGCGGCCTTCCTCCAACTGGCCGGAGAACAGCGCCCGGCTCAGCACACCATAGGTCAGCTCGACCATGACGTCGTCGATCGCGACTTCGTCCTTGGCCAGCAGAGCCGGGATGATGTCTTGGGTCGCTCTGTCTATAGCGCCGGCCAGCGTGTCGATGCGTCTGGGCGTGAAGACCGGGGCGAGCGCGCGTCGGTCATGCTTCCACCGGTCACCTTCGGATGTCACAAGCCCCTCCCGCAGGGCCGGTTTCAGAATAGCGTTGCGAATATCGGAATGGCGTAGCGCATCGACCTTCTCGACAAAAACCTCGCGCAGGGTCTCGGGCTTGGTCGGCACGAGGAAGTCATAGCCCTGCGAGTGGACGATAGCGTCGTGTTCTTCGATGCTGATGCGGGTCATGCCGCAAAGCGGGTTTTGCGCCGAGGCCCGAATGTAGCGGAGCCAGTCGATCCGATCCCACTCACCCACGGAGCGTTCGATCGGTAAGTGGTGCGGCGGAATAAAGCGCCCGTCCTCCCAGCGCGCGGCGGGGCGGTGCTTGTAATCATGCCGTTCGCGAAAGAGTGGCATGCGCCATCATTGCGCGCCCGATGCGTTGTGCGCAACCCACTGCGCGCCGCTTCCCATGCACGGCTCCCCTGCATATAGTCAGTGGCAGATGTCCGACACCTCGCAGCAGAACTATCAGGTCCTGGCCCGGAAATACCGGCCGACGACGTTCGAGGACATGATCGGGCAGGACGCCATGGTCACGACGCTGAAGAATGCCTTCGAGACGGGGCGAATTGCTCACGCCTTCATGCTGACGGGTGTGCGCGGGATCGGCAAGACGACGACGGCACGGCTGCTCGCGCGGGCGCTGAACTATGAAACCGAGACCGTCGATGGTCCCAGCGTGGAGCTCGACACACCCGGTCGTCATTGCCAAGCCATCATGGCGAGCGCGCACATGGATGTGCTGGAAATGGACGCCGCGTCCCGCACGGGCGTCGACAATATGCGTGAGCTGCTGGACGGTGTGCGTTACGCCCCGGCCGATGCGCGCTACAAAGTCTATATCATCGACGAGGTGCACATGCTCTCGGCGGGGGCCTTCAACGCGCTGCTGAAGACGTTGGAAGAACCGCCTGCCCATGCCAAATTCATTTTCGCCACGACAGAAATCCGTAAAGTGCCAATCACCGTGCTGAGCCGTTGTCAGCGCTTCGATCTGCGCCGGGTGGAGGCTGGCATTCTCGCGGAACACCTCAAGGGGATTGCGGGCAAGGAAGGCGTGGCAATCTCAGACGAAGCGCTGGCCCTGATCGCCCGCGCGGCCGAAGGGTCTGTGCGCGACGGGCTTTCGCTGCTGGATCAGGCGATGGTTCAGGGCGGCACGTCCGGCGACGAGGTCACAGCCGAGCAGGTGCGCACCATGCTGGGCCTCGCCGACCGTGTCCGCATTATCGACCTGTTCGAAGGCGCGATGAGCGGCAACGCCAAAACGGCGCTGGACCTGATGCGCGGGCAATATGACGACGGCGCGGACCCGGCGGTGGTCATGGGTGACTTGCTCGACATCTGCCACGAAGTGACCCGCGCGCAGACGCTGGGCGTCGATGCGGAGTTCGACTTCGCGCCGGATCAGATCGTGCGGCTGCGTGGGCTGGGGGAGAGCTACACGACCGGGCAGCTGACCCGTGCCTGGCAGATCTTGATGAGCGCCCATACTGAGGTGCGCGGCGCGCCGGTGCCGCTGGCTGCCGCCGAAATGGCGCTGATCAAGCTCGCGCTTGCGGGGCAGATGCCACCGCCGGAGCTCGCGAAACAGATCATCGAACAGGCTCAGAAGCTGCAGAGCGAGGGCGGGGAAGGGTTACCGCAGCTCAGCGGCCCTGCGCCGTCCGCACCCGCATCGACAGCGGTAGCGCCCGTTGTATCGGGAGCGCAGCAAGCCGTCATGGCCACTGCGCCCGTCGCCGCGCCGACACCCGCACCGAGCCTGCATCTCGCGACCTTCCAGGACTATGTCGAAGCGGTCGACGACCTGCGTCTGCGCTCCGATCTGGAGCGCTATGTCAGTGTCGTCAGCTTCGCGCCCGGACAGGCGGCGGTGTTCATCACCGAGCCGCGCCACAATTCTCTGATCGGGCGGATGGTGCGGTCTCTGCAGGAGCTGACGGGCGCCAACTGGCTGGTCAGCCCGGCCGAAACCATGGGCGACCCGACTCTTGCTGACGCCCGTCGCGCGGCCAAGGCAGCGCAGGACGCGGAAGACCGGAGCCATCCGGCCTTTACCCATCCGCTGCTCAAAGATGCGGAGCTGCTTGGAATCACGGACCGCGCGCCCAATGTTATTGCTGGGAACTTCACGGCAGGAGACGACAGATGAAAGACCTTATGGGCCTGATGAAACAGGCCAAGCAGATGCAGTCCAAGATGGAGGCCGCACAGGCCCAGGTCGCGGATATCGAGGCGACGGGTCGTTCCGGTGGTGGGCTGGTGCAGGTCACGCTCTCAGGCGGCGGCAATATGAAAGCGCTGACGCTCGACCCCAGCCTGCTCGGAAGCGCGGATGACAATGACCGCGAAATGCTCGAAGACCTGATAATCGCCGCCTTTCAGGACGCCAAGGTAAAGATGGATCAGGCCACGGCAGAGACCATGAAGTCCGCAATGGGCGATATACCGCTTCCGCCCGGCATGAAGATGCCGTTCTAGGTGATAGACCGGCGGGAGCTGTTGGTGGCCGGAGCGGGCGCAGCCGCGCTGGCTGCCTGTTCGGGCGGTGAGGGCGCCACATTCTCCGGCGCCGATCGTCAGAGCCTTCTCTCCGGCTATGCGCTGAATGTGGAGAGTTGGTACGCCGATCTGCCGTTCGCGCAGCGATTTGATGCGGCGGCGCGGGCTGGTTTCAGCCATATCGAAATGTGGGCGATTGAGGCGTCCGGCCGCAAGGTGGGTGACATCGCCACGGCGGCGACTGATGCCGGCGTAAACGTCGCGCAGATCGTGGCAGGTGCGGGCCAGCTCGCTAGACCGGAATCTGGCCCAGACTTCATGGAGGTTTGCCGCCGCGCGGTGGATAATGCCAATAGGTTGGACTGCCCGGTCGTCACAGTCGTCGGCCACAGTGTCGTGGACGGCATCTCCAAGACCGATAGCCTAAACACCTACCGCGACCATATCGCAGCCGCCGCTCCGATCTTTGTGGAGGCTGGCGTCATTTGCGCGATCGAGCCGTTCAATCGCTACAATCATCCCGGCTTCTTCATCTATGGCTCCCACGATGCCGTCGCCATGGTGCGTGATATTGGCTCCGACGCGGTGAGGCTTAACTACGATCTCTTCCATATGCAGAGGGAAGAAGGGGAGCTGATCGGCGGACTGCGCAACCACGCGGACACGATCGGCTACGTCCAAATCGCAGACACGCCCGACCGAACTCAGCCGGGAACGGGCGACGTGAACTGGGCCAATGTCATTCGTCAGGTGAGGACAGGCGGCTACGCCGGGCCGATCGGGTTGGAGCTCTGGGCTGAGGGCAAAGATTATGCGCGGGCCGTGAGCGACATTGTTGCGATGAGTGTGTCGATATAAGAAATCTTTGTCGCCAGGCTTAACCTCGGTATCGCTCCCGCGCGCACGACACGCCGATATGGAGATGGATCCCGGGACGAGGGCTGAGTGAGAGGCGAAGGCTTAGAAGAGGCAATTCCTTGGCGACCACTAGCCTCATCTTAGGCGGTGCTTGACGCTGCGCCGCTCGCGCCCGACACCATGACTATGCTCAAACCTCTTCTCGCAGCCGCGCTCATAGCTCTCCCGGCCACCGCATTTGCCGCTGACAACCCCGCCGCGCGGGCCTTCTACCAATACGACGCCATCCATCAGCCTGTTGTCTCCGACCGCGGTATGGTGTCGGCGCAGGAAGCGATTGCGGCGCGGGTCGGGGCGGACATCCTCCGGCGCGGTGGCAATGCTGTGGATGCGGCTGTGGCGGTGGGTTTCGCACTGGCCGTGACCCACCCGCAGGCGGGCAATATCGGGGGTGGAGGCTTCATGATGATTGGCGGGTCGGGCGACGACATCGTCGCCGTAGACTTTCGCGAACAAGCCCCAGCAGCGGCGACACGGGACATGTATCTGGATGCGGACGGGGAGGTGGACAGCACGCGCGCACAATTTTCGCATCTCTCCGCCGGCGTGCCGGGGACAGTCGCAGGGCTGCTGCATGCGCTGGAGACGCGCGGGACGATGACGCGCCGACAGGTCATGGGTCCAGCCATTCGTCTCGCGCAGTCGGGCTTTGTCGTGACGCCCGCCTTCGCCGACAGCATTGCGAGTGCCGACAGCCTCGATGCGGACCCCAGCTCGGTCGAATACTTCGCCGGCCGGACAGCCGGAGATCGACTGGTGCAGCACGACCTCGCCAAGACGCTGCGCCGCATCGCGCTAAAGGGGCGCGAGGGCTTCTACACGGGTCGAACGGCGGAACTGATCGTCGCAGAAATGGAAGCCGGTGGAGGGCTGATCACGGCAGACGATCTGGCCAGCTATACCGTCGTGGAACGTGAGCCTGTCATCGGGAGCTACAATGGCTACGAGATCGCCGCCATGCCGCCGCCGTCATCCGGTGGAGTGCATTTGGTGCAGATGCTCAATATTCTGGAAGGCTACGACCTCGCAGAAGATGGCCACAATTCGGCTGCCTATTTTCACAAGCTGATTGAAAGCATGCGCCGCGCCTATGCGGATCGGAGCCGATATCTCGGCGATCCGGACTTCGCCGATGTGCCTGTCGAGGCGCTGACCGAACGCGATTATGCCGACCGCCTTCGCGCGACGATTGACCCGATGCAGGCGAGCCGCAGCGAAGACATCCTGCCCGGTGCGGAGCTCCCGCGAGAGAGCCTGAATACGACGCATTACTCGGTCATCGATTCCGCAGGTCTCGCTGTTTCAGTGACTTACACGCTGAACTTCTCCTGGGGGTCGGGCTATTCGGTCGACGGCGCTGGCTTTCTGCTCAATAATGAGATGGACGATTTTTCGTCCAAGCCGGGCACGCCGAATGGTTATGGGCTGATCGGCGGGGCGGCCAATGCGATAGAGCCGCGCAAGCGCCCGCTGTCCTCCATGACGCCGACGATCGTGCGAAAGAACGGCCGCGTGGTGCTGGCCACGGGTTCGCCCGGCGGCTCGACCATCATCACGGCGGTCCTCCAGACTGTGCTCAACACGGTGGAGTGGGATATGAATATCGCGGAAGGCTTGCACGCGCCGCGCATCCATCACCAATGGCTGCCCGACCGTGTCAGCGTCGAGCCGGGCGTCAGCCCTGACACGCTGCGGCTGCTCGACCGCATGGGGCATAGTTTGGTTCGGAATGAGCGCGGAGGCTTTGCAACGACGACCCTCGGCCGGGTCAATTCGGTGGGTTGGGACGGGCAATATTTCGTCGGCGAGGCGGATAGCCGCGACCCGCGTTCGCTCGCAGTCGGGCCATAGCAAAGCCGTTGAAATTCGCGCCGAATCTCCCACATGCTTAAGCCTGACGGGCAGGGTTTCGCTCGTCCTCCCTCTCACCGGAGTTGACGCATGGCCGGCCCTTCCATTTCGCCTGAAATCGACCGCCTGATCGCATTGCTCGCGCGGCTTCCGGGATTGGGTCCGCGCTCGGCCCGCCGTGCTGCGCTGCATCTGCTCAAAGCGCCGGACAAGCTGATGACCCCGCTCGCCGGTGCGATGCAGCATGCGGCGGAGACGATCGAGACCTGCTCTGTGTGCGCCAATGTCGACAGCAGCAATCCGTGTAATGTCTGCACAGCGCCGGGCCGTGACAAGCGCTCCATCTGCGTGTTGCAGGATGTGTCCGACCTCTGGGCGATGGAGCGCGCGGGTGCGTTTCGCGGGACCTATCATGTGCTGGGCGGAACGCTGTCGGCGCTGGACGGGATCCGGCCGGAAGACCTCAACATCGCTTCGCTATTACGCCGCGTCGGCACGGACGAGGTGGACGAAGTCGTGCTCGCTATGAACGCTACCGTCGATGGGCAGACGACAGCGCACTACATCACCGAGCATCTGGAAAAGACCGGGGTCAAGATCACCCGCCTCTCCCACGGCGTGCCGATTGGGGGCGAGCTCGACTATCTCGATGACGGGACAATCGCCGCCGCCATGAAGAGCCGCCGCGCGGTCTGATGGCGGCACGCGAGGGAAGGACGTACATCTAGTCTCGCCGCTCGGCGGTGCGTCTCTCGTCAAGTAAGCAAGCGGACGGGCGCTACAGACTCGATCAGCACGATTGCGGCTAGGTGTGTTGTAGCGGAGCGACTTCGCTCTCAGAGCTCCTCGATCACGCTCGTGCCGGAACCACCGTCATGCCACTGCCAGCGCTCGTTAAGGCGCAGCCGTCCGTCCACCCAGACCGGAATGCTCTCGCAGGAGCCGGACCGCATCTCGCCGGATTTGGTGATGTGCTGATAGAGGAAGGATAGCCGACCGTCCGGGTGAACGGTCCCGACGATGGAGCCGAATTCAATGTCGCCGCCGGAATAGGAGCCCATGAGGACATCCTCTCGCTGCTCATAGCGAAAGATGGTGTCGCGGCTGACGTCCCCGTCGCCTTCGGTCGCGACCGCGCGGAAGATACGCCCGCCGTAATAGATGTAGCGGCTCATAACAGGCGATTGGCCGCGGGTGGCGGCAGCGTGTCCGCTGTCTCTTCGCCGAGCTCCATGCTCTCGATCCGCGCAGAACGCTTGCCGATCTTACCCGTGCTGATCTCGACCTCGTCCAGCGTCTTGCCGAGCGTTTTATATTGCGAAGACATGCGCGTGACCCGCTCTTCCAGCCGGGCGACATCCGTCTGCAGCGTGCCAACCTCGTCGAGGATGAGGTGCACATTCTCCCGCATATTGGCATCTTTCAATACGGCGTTCATCGTGTGCAGCGTCGCCATGAAAGTCGTCGGCGAGACGATCATCACGCGCGACTGGAAACTGCGGTCGATGACGTCCGCGTAGCGCGCGTGGAGCTCCGCATAGATGGCTTCGCTGGGCAGGAACATCAGCGCGACGTCGTGGGTCTCTCCGGGCAGAAGGTATTTGTCGGCGATGTCACGAACATGGCGCAGGCAGTCGGCCTTGAACTTTCGCACGGCCATTGTCGTGTCTGCGCCGGTTTGTTCCGCATCCATCAGCCGCTGCCAGGCCTCCAACGGAAATTTGCTATCCACCGCGACGTCGAGGTGATCGCCGGGCAGGTGTATCAGCGCATCGACACGCGTGCCGTTCGACAGCGTGCTCTGAAAGCCATAGCTCCGTGCGGGCAGGAATTGCTCGATCAGGCTCTGCATCTGCTTTTCGCCAAAGGCCCCGCGCGCCTGCTTGTTGGACAGGATAGACTGCAGGCCGGAGACCTCGCCCGCCAACGCTTCGATGTTGCGCTGAGCGCGGTCGATGACTTCGAGCCGCGTGTGCAGCGACTTCAGATGCTGGGCTGAGCGCTCAGAATTGTCCGCAAGGTTGCGCCCCATACGGTCGGTCAGGTCCGATAGGCGGTTGTCCAGCGAGCTCTGGAAAAGGTCACCGCGTTGTGCCTGTTCTTCTGCGAGCTGCGCCAGTCGCCCTTGCAGCTCCGCCTGTTGTCCGCGCATGGCCATCAGCTCAGAATGCAGCCCCGTGTCGCGGCGGCGAAAGAGCAGGGACAGCAGCACGCCCGCGCAGAGCAGGAGAAGGCCAATGACCAACTCCAGGACTGTAACGCTCGCACCGCCGATTTCGAACAGAGGTTCCATCTTTGTTCTGGTGGCACGGATTGCAGTCGGCTTCAACGCCCAGCGCGGAGATAGGTCCATTTCCGCAATACGCTCTCCATCGGTCCACGGGCGAACCGCTTTCGTCAGAAGCAAGAAAAGTGAGTGTTGCCATCCCAGTGGCGAGGGCAATGGCGACACAGACTGATGGGAAGACAATACGACGTGCGCGCGACCAGAGCGGTGCATTTGCGTTCTGCAGCACGCCGGACTTCACCCCTGCCAAACTGAACAGGAAATGACGGCCCGTCGCCGCATTCTGCTCAATATCGTTCGTCTGTGCCTCCCTTTTGGGAGGCCTCGGGCGGGTGGGCATGGCGGCAATGCCCAACAAAAAACCCTGCCACGAGGGCAGGGTTCTTCACGCGGGGCTTTGGAGGGTCGCCCCTGAGACGATCGCTTACGCGCTCATCTTTTCCTTGGCAGGGTCGCGCAGGACATAGCCGCGGCCCCAGACGGTTTCGATATGGTGTTCGCCGTCGGTGGCGGCCGCCAGCTTCTTGCGCAGCTTGCAGATGAAGACGTCGATGATCTTCAGCTCGGGCTCGTCCATGCCGCCATACAGGTGGTTGAGGAACATTTCCTTGGTAAGCGTCGTGCCTTTGCGGAGCGAAAGCAGCTCCAGCATTTGATATTCTTTGCCTGTCAGGTGAACGCGATGATCGCCGACTTCGACGGTTTTCGCGTCGAGGTTCACCTTGATCTCGCCAGTGGTGATGATCGACTGGCTGTGACCCTTCGAGCGGCGGACGACGGCGTGGATACGGGCCACGAGTTCGTCCTTGTGGAAAGGCTTGGTCATATAGTCGTCGGCGCCAGTGCCGAGGCCGCGGACCTTGGTCTCGATATCATTCGTGCCGGACAGGATGAAGATCGGCGTCTGGACCTTTGCCATGCGCAGCGTCTTCAGAACTTCAAAGCCGGGCATGTCGGGCAGGTTCAGGTCGAGCAGGATGATATCGTAATCATAGAGCTTGCCGAGATCGACACCCTCTTCGCCGAGATCGGTCGTGTAGACATTGAAGCCTTCGGACTTGAGCATCAATTCGATGCCCTGTGCCGTGGCCATGTCGTCCTCAATAAGAAGAACCCGCATTATAACCCCCTCCAGGCGATTCGCATGACCGCCCGCTTCTGGGCTCCATGGTTAATGAGCCATCAGCGCTAAGGGAACTCCGTAAACCGGAGGTTAACAGCCTTAACACTCTGTCATCAGTGTTTTCACGATTCGCAGCCGCAATGAAATGGCGAGTGGTCGCAACCATCAAGGTGAAGATCGCTTAACCGCGTTTCCTAACGAGGTTGAAAGCCTGCCGCAGTACACAGGCTCAAACGCAGTCCGGGTAACACGGACGTGGATTAGGTGGATGGAGAGACAGACATGGCACAGATGTCGGAGAAACATATTGCGCGCACCCGCTTTCGGGTCGCAGAACTTCAAAAGCGTATTGCCGTGCTTGACGCGACGCGTGAAGACCTCGAACGCCAAATCCGCAAACTGACCGACTCTGTGCCGGAAGACAGTGTCGATGCGGGTGCGCAAAAGGAAGGCTATGTCGCTTACGGCAGCTACGCTCAGTCCGTCATTGCACGAAAAGAGAACCTGCGCCGCTCGCTGGGAGACATTGTCGATCAGGCGTCCAATCTTAGCGGCGATTTGCGCGGAGCGCTCGACGCGCTCGACAGCTATGAGCGCGTCCGAGCGCGGCGCATGGCGCAAGAGGCAGAGCGTGCGCAGCGGCGGGCTGGCTAACTGCACTCGCGACATTGCGGAATAAAAGGCCGGGCTTGCGCCCGGTTTATTTGTTAAGGCTCTGTTGTCGGACGATCCCTCGGTTAGTCCACCGCTTCAAAGGCGTATCCCGCACTCCGCACTGTCCGGATGGGATCGCCCTTGCCGGGCAGCTTCAGCGCTTTCCTCAACCGCCCGATGTGCACATCGACGGTTCGCGCTTCGACATAGACGTCGCGCCCCCAGACTGCGTCTAGCAGCTGTTCGCGTGAGAAGACGCGTCCCGGATGGCGCACGAAATGGTCGAGAAGGCGAAATTCCGTTGGACCTAAATGCAGCGCCTGATCGTCGCGTTTGACACGGAAGGCTTGGCTATCCACTTCGACATCGCCGACGCGGATGACGTCTTCGAGCAGGCTCGGCTTGGCGCGGCGCATCAGGGCGCGGGTCCGCGCAAACAGCTCCGGCATGGAAAACGGCTTGATCATGTAGTCATCCGCGCCGAAATCGAGGCCGGTGATACGGTCGGTCTCGTCTCCGCGCGCGGTCAGCATGATGACGGGCGTCTTGGAGGTTTCCTTGCGACGACGCAGTCGGCGGCAGACTTCGATACCGGACAGCTTGGGCAGCATCCAATCCAGCAGGATCAGATCGGGCGTTCGCTCGGACGCCAAAAGCAACGCTTCCTCGCCATCCATAGCGATGGCGGTCTCATAGCCCTCCTTGCCGAAATTATATTCCAGCAGCGTTGCCAGCGCGTCTTCGTCTTCAACGATCAGGACATAGGGCTTCATGCGTCGGCTCCGAGGTTACAACGATGCGGCGTCTGGCTGGCGCGCGCGGAGCTCGCGCACGGTCGGGTCCTCAATCAGCTGCGCGCCGGTCGAGGTGAAATAAATATGCTCGCAAATATTGCTGGCGTGGTCGCCGATGCGCTCCAGGTTCTTGGCCGCGAAGAGCAGGGCGGTGCAGGCATTGATGCGCGCCGGGTCGGCCATCATGTGCGTCAGCAACTCGCGCAGAATACTATTATAGAGAGTATCGATTTCGCCATCGCCCATCCAAGCCTGCAGAGCGGCCCGCGGGTCCTCGCGCAGGAAGGCGTCGAGCGCCTTGGCGAGCTGTGCTTTCACCGCGCGGCCCATGCGCACGACCCCGCCAACGAGCTCGCGGGCATAGGGATCGGACAGCCCCAGCGAGCGCTTGGCGATGCCTTCCGCCAGATCGCCGATCCGTTCCAGATCGGTCGCCACGCGAATAGCGCCGACCGTGCGACGCAGATCGGTCGCCATAGGATTGCGCAGGGCGAGGATGCGCATGGCGTCATCGTCGATCTTGGCCTGCAGCCGGTTTGCGGCGAGATCGCGGTGCACAACAGAGCGCGCCAGCTCCGCATCGCGCGTACGCATGGCCCGCACGGCATCCGTGACCATAGCTTCGACCAGGCTGCCCAGATCGGACAGCGCCGTCGTCAGCTTGTTCAAGTCGACATCATAGGCCGAGAGGGTGTGATTTGCCAGATTGGCCATTGCCAGGTCCTCGTTCACTGCGCGGTTCCCAATCCACCGGACCAAATCGGACCGGTAGCGCAATGATTCGTCATTTATACCCTATCAAGGGACAAGGTGACAAATGCGTGACACAAAAATGACGCCGCAAACAAGCTTACATATCGCTTTCGTGACGGCTGACGATGTTGATTTAAAACAGCTTATCGGGCGATTTTCCGGTGTCCGTACCCAAACCCTCAATCGGGACACCGCGCGCGTCGTCCACTTCCCGCGCGCGGTAGATGATGCAGAACTCCGTTCCGTCGCCTGGAGCGCTGCGCACCATCAAACCGGCGCGGTGACGACGGGCGATGTGTTTGACGATAGCGAGGCCCAATCCCGTGCCCTTTTCCTTCGACGATAGATCACCCGCGACGCGGTAAAAGCGCTCGCCCACGCGGGGCAGGTGAGCGGCGGAAAAGCCCGGGCCCTCATCCGATATGGTGATGGTGTAGAGCGGAAGAGGCACGGTCGAGGGCGGGTTGATCGTGCGGGTCGGTGCAGACTCCGGCAGGTAGCCATCGGCGAATGGCACGCTCGGCTTCCACTCGTCGAAATGCGACAGGGTGATGCGCACGGTCGCGCCTTCGGGCGAAAGCTTGGTCGCATTCTCGATCAGGTTGAGGCAGAGCTGGATGGTCTCGTCCTGGTGGCCCGGCACGATGCTCCGCTTCTTGCGCTTGTATTTCAGCTTCACCCCGCGCCGATCGGCCAGCGGGGCGACACTCTCTATGGCGGCGCGCACGGACAGGTCGAGGTCGGCAGTCTCGGTCGGCGCGATGTGCTCGCTCTGCTCGATCCGGCGCAGGGAGAGCAGGTCGCTGATAAGTCGCTGCATGCGCTCCGCTTGTCCCGCCATGATTCCGAGAAAGCGCGCCTGCGCTTCGGGATCGTCCTTGGCGTGACCACGCAGTGTTTCGATGTAGCCGAGCATTGAGGCGATCGGCGTCTTCAACTCATGGCTCGCATTGGCAAGGAAATCGGCGCGGCGCTGCCCGCCGAGCACCAGCTCGGTGACATCATTGAGCACGACCAGCACGATAACCCGTCCCGAACCGTCCTCGATCTTTGTCGCGGCGGAAAACAAGCAGGAGATGTAGCTCTCGGTCGGCACTTCGCGGTGAACCATCAGCGGTTCGGGCGTATAGCCCGCGAGCGCCTCGGCGAGACGGTCGGAGATTTCCGGATCCCGCAAATAGACGCCAAAGGGGCGTCCGATACGGTCGATCTCGATCAGGTTCTGGGCGAGGGGATTGGCGTGAAGCACCCGGCCCTTGCTATCGAGCACGACAACAGCTTGCGGCAGGTTGTCAGACAGTGTTGCGGTGAACTTTGCGCCCGACAGCCCGTTGAGCGGCAGAGCCCCGCCACCGCTCGCTTCGCGCCGACTAATCGCCATACGCGCATAGGTCAGAACGGCGGCGAGATAGGCGGCGATGACGCCGAGCCCCAACAGAACCGGCACGCGCGACAGAACCATGAGCGCGAGCAGTGCCATGCCCGCAAACAGGCTGACGACGATAAGCTCAGAGCCGCGCATCTGCGGCGCGGCGACCGGCTCGGCAAGGTCGAGATTGCGAGCATCATTGCGAATCTCGATGCCAGGCTGCGTCGCGGATATTTTTGCCGTAGGCGGGTTCACCGGACGAACATGCCGCCCAGATGCATACAAGGCCAGCAAGAAAGAATGGTTTGCCGCAGGAGATGCTGCAAAGTTGCTATCTAGCCAGACACTTATCGTTTTTCGATAATAACAATTGACATGACGGGTCATTCGGTCGCAATGAGCTGCGCAACCGAGGAGAGCCGTGCCAGGCCATGACGATGCGACGTAATATGAAATTGAAAGCCGCTGTGCTGCTCAGCTCTGCTTTGAGTGCGTCCGTGGGGGTCGGGGGTTGCGCGACGCTTGCCGACCGGATCGAGCCAACCGTCGTTGCGCCTGAGACGCGCGTGCCGGTGGAAGCCGACTGGTCCGAGAGCGCACCCGACGGCCTGCCGCGCGCCGATTGGGTGGAGAGCTTTGCCGATCCCAAGCTCAGCGCCTTGGTGAATGCCGCGACGAGCGATAATCCGTCTGTGCGCCGTGCGCTCGCCAATCTCGATGCCACGCTGGCGGCGCGACGCATCACCCGCGCGGAATTCTATCCGACGCTCGGCGCGCAGTTCACGGCCAACCGCAGCGAAGGCGGGGTTGGCTTCGGTGCGGGCTCCACGACCTACCAGCTCGGTCTGGCGTCCAATTGGGAAGTCGATCTTTTTGACCGCATCGCGGACGGCGTCGAAGCGGACGGGGAAGCGATCTACGCGTCGGCCGCCGATCTCGCCGCACTGCAATTATCCGTCGCGGGGCGTGTGGCCTCGGGTTGGTTCGATGCGGTCGAGGCGGCGCTGCTGGTCGATCTGTCCGCGCGCGATATTCAGACACAGGAACGCTCGCTGCGCCTGACCGAGCGGCGTTTCGAGAACGGTTTGACGGGCAGTTCGGATGTGCGTCTTGCGCGCTCCGCTCTCGCCAACAGTCAGGCGCTCGAGCAGCTACGCTTGCAGAATGCCGACGCCACAGCGCGCGCGGTGCAGGTGCTCGCGCGCCTCTATCCAGATGCCGACGTTCAATTGCCGTCAGATCTTCCGGCGCTCCCCGTGCTCGAAGGCGCTGGCACGCCGTCGCTCATGCTCGCCCGTCGCCCCGACATTCAAGCGGCCGAGCGGCGCATTCGCGAAGCCGGTCTGGATGTCGACGTCGCCCGCAAGGCACTGCTGCCGAGCCTGTCGTTCAATGCCAGCATTGGCGACGCGGCGCGTTCCGGTGAGTTCGGCGGAGAGTCGCTGGAAAACATCTTCGATCTGAAGTCGCTCGCGATCCAGCTCGGCACCAATCTGACGGCTCCGATCTTTCAGGGCGGACGCCTTCGCGCGCAGGTCGATGCGCAGCGTGCGCGGCTCGAAGCCCAGCTGGAGAATTATGCCGACACCGTGCTGCAGGCCTATCTCGAAGTCGAGAACGCGCTGGATGCGGAGCAACGCCTCGCCGCGCGCGAAGCCGCCTTGCGCGTGTCGCTCGATGAGGCTGTGAAGGCCGAAGAGCGGCTGGAGCTCCGCTACACCGAAGGCCTCGTGACCATTCTGCAGCTGCTGGACGCGCAATCGCGTCGTCTCAACGCCGAAGGCCAGCTTATCAGCGCGCGGGCGCAGAGACTGACAAACCGGGTTCGTTTACATGTGGCGCTAGGCGGGGCTGGCTTTGCCGCCGATCCCGCACTGGCGGACGCTCAACCCCTCGAAATTCTCGGAGTGGAATTGCCATGACCGATAACTACAGCACGACCATCGGCGATCCGTCGGGAAATACTTTGGGCGCGGCGCCAATCGGCAGCGCGAAGGAGAGCAAGACCTCACGCGCTCTGCGCTGGCGCATCCCGCTGATCATCGTTCCGCTCTTCTTCCTGCTAACGATGTTTGTCGCCATGTCAGGTCTCGGCAAAGCGGCCGAGCTCGCCAAGGCCAATAAGCCGGCGCAGGAAACGGTCGAAGTCGACCCTGCCGTTGTACAGTCCGTCTTGGATTCGCTGCCGGAGGACACGTCGGAGGCCCGCCGCAAGCAAATCAAGGCGTCGCTGGAATCCGAACTCGCGAAACCCGAAGCCGCCGCAGGTCCGCAGCGTGGCGAACGCGGTGGGCGAGGCGGCCCCAAGGGACAGGATCGGCCCGGTGGGGCGTTGGGCCTCCTCATGATGATTTTCCTCGTCCTGTCGATTGTCGTCTTCATCACGGGCATCCGCCGTATTACAGCCGACAACCCTCGCTTTTCTCGTCCGATCAGCACCGTCATCCTGCCGATCTGGGTGGTCCTCGGTCTCATCGTCATGGGTCTGGGCATCGTGGCGCTGAACGAGAAAGAGGAAGAGAAACGCAAGCCGTTCAATACCTTGGCTGTGAGGGCCGGGACTGCCGACCGTCAGGACATTCAGCTCGTCGTCACGACGCAGGGCGAAGTCCGTCCGCGCACCGAAATCGACCTCGTCCCGCAGGTCGGCGGCAAGATTGTCTATGTGTCGCCCAACTTCATCGAGGGCGGTAATTTCCGCCGCGGCGAAACGCTGGTCCGAATCGATCCGAGCGATTTCAACGTCGCCGTGATCCGCGCCGAAGCGGCGGTGGCCCAAGCCCAGCAGACCCTGACCCGCGAAATCGCCGAAGGCGAGATAGCCCGCGCCGACTACGCCGAGCTCGGACGCGGCCAAGCCAGCCCGCTCGCCCTGCGCCAGCCGCAGCGCCAACAGGCCGAGGCCGCTCTCGCATCCGCTCGCGCCGATCTGGAGAATGCGCGGCTGCAGCTGACGCGCGCCAATGTCACCGCGCCCTTCGCCGGCCGCGTGCGATCCAAATCCGCAGACGTTGGGCAGTTCGTGGCACCCGGCGCGCGTCTCGGACGCATCTTCTCCAATGACATCGTCGAAATTCGCCTACCGTTGACCGATGCTGATCTCACCAAGCTCGCGCTGCCGATAGCGTTCAATGCCAAGAGCCGTGAAACCGCGCCGATCGTGACGCTGTCGACTGTTCTCGCCGGACAGCGCCGCGAATGGGAGGGCCGGATCATGCGGACGGACGCCAGCTATGATACGCAGACCCGCGCACTGTTCGCCATTGCCGAGGTCTTCGACCCCTATGGTGCGGGCGCTCAGGACGGCGTGGCACTCGCGCCCGGCCTGTTCGTGGATGCGGAAATCAAGGGTCGCACCATCGAAGGTGCCATCGTTCTGCCGCGTGACGCCCTGCGCCCGCGTGACGAAGTTTACGTCGTCGACAATACAGGTCAGGCCGAAATTCGTACAGTGGATGTCATCGACACATCGGCCAGCCGCGCGGTTTTGCGCTCTGGCGTGCAGCCGGGCGAACTGGTTGTTGTGTCACCGATGGAGCGTTCGCGCACCGAAGTGCCCCTAAAGGTGCTCGACATGAACGATCCGACCAATGTTCTGGTCGAGCCGAAACGCCCCGGTGGCGGCGGCCCAACCGGCGGATAGCCCGCCAACGGGATAGGAGAGCGTCATGCGCAACATCATAGCCTGGTTCGTCCGCAATCCGGTCGCCGCCAACCTGCTCATGATCGTCATGTTCGTGACGGGGGCGTTCGGCTATTTCTCCATGGAGCGCGAGTTCGTCCCGCAATCCACCTTCAACGGCATCTCCGTTTCCGTCGCCTGGAACGGTGCGTCGCCGCGCGATGTGTCAGAGCAGATTGTCTCGCGCATCGAGGAAGCGGTCGAGGGCCTCGACGGGATCGACTATATAGAGAGCACCTCGCGCGAGGGCTCGGGCAACGTCAATATTCGGACAAAGCTCGACGTCGACTACGAAAAGATGCTTGATCAGGTGAAGTCGCGCGTGGACGGTGTGCGCAATCTACCGCCCGATGCCTTCCGCCCGCAGGTTTTCCGCTGGGATGCGCGCCCGGACATCATGTATCTGGCGCTCTACGGCGATGTCGATCCGCTGACGCTGCAACGCGAGGCCACGCGCTTCCGTCAGAAGCTGACGCAATTGCCGGGCATGCAGCTGACCAATCAGATCACGAAACAGCCCGAGCAGGTCACCATCGAAGTGTCCGAAGAGGCGCTTCGCCGCTACGGCCTGACGTTCAACCAGGTCGCCTCCGCGATCTCTGGCACATCGGTCAATCTGTCCGCCGGGCAGGTCGAGACGACCGCAGGCAATCTACAGCTGCGCGCGCGAAATCTCGCCGACACTCAGGCCGAGTTCGAGAATATCGTCGTGAGGCAGACGCCGGACGGCGGCACGGTACGCGTGGGCGATATCGCCAATGTCATCGACGGGTTCGAAAATACCGACTTCGAGAGTACGGCCTTCGGCTTGCCCAGCGCGGTCTTCCAGGTGCTTTCACCCGATGTGTCCAACATCACCGAAGCGGGCGAAGCGATCCGTCAGTTTGAAAAAGATATCAAGGACGAGCTCCCGCCCGGTCTGGAGTTCAAGATCTGGTTCGACGGCTCGACGCTGTTCGACAGCCGGATGAACCTGATCGGCTCCAATGCTCTGTCCGGTATGGTGCTCGTGCTGCTGATCCTGATCCTGTTCCTGCGCCCCAAAGTGGCGCTGTGGGTGACGATCGGTATCGCCGCCGCCTTTGCCGGGGCGATCGCCATTGCGCCTGCGCTCGGCATCACGCTGAACATGATCTCGCTCTTCGCCTTCCTGCTGGTGATCGGCATCGTCGTGGATGACGCCATTGTCGTGGGCGAGTCCGTTCACATGCATGTCGAGAACGGCATCGAGGGTGAGCGCGGGGCGATCGGCGGAGCCAATATGGTGGTCAAGCCGGTCTTCTTCGCCGTGATCACGACAATATTGATGTTCGTGCCTTTCATGCTGCTGACCGGTCCGATCCGGGCCATGACGGCACAGATCAGCCTCGTCGTCATTGCTGTGCTGATCTTCAGCCTGATCGAAGCCTTCTTCATCCTGCCCGCCCACCTGCGCCACCTGAAACACGTCGAGACGTCTTCCAATCTGCTGTTGCGTTTTCAACAGAAGTTGGCCGATGGATTGGTCTATTTCGCGAAGCGCTATTTCCGGCCCATCGCAGCGGCGCTTATTCGCTTTCGTTACATCACCTTGTCGGCGTTCGTCGGCCTGCTGATCATGGCCTTCACACTGCTGGGCGCAGGCGTGGCCCCGACCGCGTGGATCCCCGAAGTCCAGGGCGACATGATTCAGGTGAATGCGCGCTTCCCGGAAGGCACGAACTTCGAGCGCATCCAACAAGTCCGCGATCAGGTCGAGGACGGCATCAACCGTCTAAACGATGCGTCGAAGGAAGAGTTCGGCATTGACGAACCGATCATCCGTCTGCCCGGCATGTTTGCGTCATCGCGCGAAATCGACGGATTTCTCGTCCTGTCTGATCCGAACAAGCGTCGCGCGATCAGCACGAAGATGGTGGCGGACAAGCTGGAGGAATATGTCGGTCCGATTCCGGATGCCTACCGCGTGAACTACGGCTTTACCGAAGGCGGCTTCGGTGGGGGTGGCGGTCTCTGGTACGCCGTCGCCTCGGCCGACGAGGACGATCTGCGCGCCGCCATTCTCGATCTGAAATCGGAAATGGACAATTACGCCAAGGTCGCCCGTACCTGGGACAGCCTCGAAAGCTCGGCGTCGGAAATCCGCTTCGTGTTGAAGCCCGGTGCGGAAACGCTCGGCATCACGCTGCAAGACGTCACGCGGCAAGTCCGTCAGGCCTTCTTCGGCCAGGAAGTGCAGCGCCTGCCGCGTAACGGCGAAGATGTCCGCGTCATGGTCCGCTATCCCGAGGCCGCGCGCGAGAGCATCGACAGCTTGGAAACGCTACGCATTCGCGCGCCCAATGGTGTCGAAGTGCCGCTGTTTTCCGTCGCCGATGTCGAGTTTGCAGAGGGTGTTTCGCGTATTCAGCGCCGCAACCGT
Source organism: uncultured Algimonas sp. (assembly GCA_937923575.1). Taxonomy (GTDB): domain Bacteria; phylum Pseudomonadota; class Alphaproteobacteria; order Caulobacterales; family Maricaulaceae; genus Litorimonas. The sequence continues at coordinate 18,955 of CALDUL010000016.1, read as the reverse complement.
CGTCAGGTGGAATACACCGGCGGTCGCGTGACCGGTGAGCAGAGCGAGCTGGAAGTCATCAAGCGCAACATCGAAGCGGACTTCCTGCCGGAATGGCGCCTGCGCCATCCGAATGTGGAGCGCGTCGAGGTTGGTGACGACGAAATGGTCACGACCTTCCAGAGAGAGTTGAGAGTCTCTCTGCTGGCCATCGTTGTCGTGATGTATGTGCTGCTCGGCATCGCATTCAAATCCTACTCCCAGCCGCTGTTGATCATGGTCGCGCTACCCTTTGCTTGGGTCGGTATGATCTTCGGTAATCTGGTAACGGGGGTTCCGGTCGGTATCATGAGCCTGTTCGGCTTCTTCGCCGCTGCGGGGGTGGCGGTGAACGACAACCTCGTGTTGATCGACTACGTCAACCGATTGCGAGACAAGGGCGTTGGCGCCTACCAGGCCATGCTCGATGCCTGTGTCGCGCGTTTCCGGCCGATCCTGCTGACCTCCGTCACGACTTTCATCGGCATCACGCCGATCCTGTTCGAGACCAGCGTACAGGCCGAGTTCCTGAAGCCGATGGTCGTCGCGCTCGCATTCGGCGTGCTGTTCGACTTCTTCCTGACGCTGATGCTGGTGCCCGCCATGTACGGCATCGGGGTCGACATCTCGCGCTTCTTCCGCGGGCTGTGGGCGGGCGAGAAGCTGCCGCCGCTTGGCTCGACCTACGACCCGGATCTGGCCCTGGCGCTAGACGACGTCGAAGGCGTGCCGGACATGCCCCGACCCGTTGCGCCCGGCACCATGCCGCCGCCGAGCCCGGCAGAATAGCTTGCCCCCACCCTCGTGTCTGGCCTGAGAAGGGCCTGGCCGACTTACAAAATTACACTGAGGACCACGCCATGAAACACGCACTTCTGATGACCGCGGGTGCTGCCCTGCTGCTTGCCTGCTCGCCCGCAGCCGATACCTCTGCTCCGTCCGATCCGGCGGCAAAGGTGAGCGTCGCGCCGCAAAAAGCCAAACTCGGCTCCTTCGGAATCGCGACGGAGAACATGGACACCACCGTCGATCCCGGCGACGATTTCTTCAAATATGTGAACGGTGGCTGGCTGCAAAGGACGGAGATACCCGCCGACCGCTCGCGCTACGGCTCCTTCAATCTGCTCGCTGACGAAGCCGAGCTGCGTGTGCGAAAGATCATCGAGGAGAGCGCCGCCAAGGACAATCCAAGCGCGGATGAAAAACGCATCGGCGACCTCTTCGCCGCCTATACCGACGTCGACGCCATCGAAGCGCGCGGGTTGGAGCCAATTCAGGCCGACCTCGCCAAGATCCGTGCTGCGCAAAACCTCGACGATATAGCCATGCTCATGGCCGATCCCGCTCTGGGCGTCGGCGGACCCGTTGGCGGCTATGTCTGGATCGACGCCAAGGACAACGACAACTACATCTATTACGTCAATCAATCCGGGCTGGGCCTGCCCAACAAGGACTACTACTTCGACGATAGCGAGAAGGGTCAGGAAATCCTCTCCGGCTACCGCGACTACATCATGGCCATGCTGGAAGCCGCCGGCGAACAGCCCAGCGTCGAACGCGCCGATGTTCTGATGAACTTCGAGACGGACCTCGCGAAGAAATACTACAGCCGCGTTGAAAACCGCGACCGCGACCGGACATATAACAAGATGTCCCGTGCCGAGCTGCTGTCGATGATGGACGGCATTCCGATGGCCGACATGCTCCAAGCCGCCGGCCTCGGCGAGCAGGAGAACTTCGTCGTCCGCCAACCCGAGGCGCTGGAAAACGCGGCCAAGGTGATGTCGAAGACCGATATCGACGTGCTGAAAGACTATCTCACCGTGCGCCTGATCGGCGGCAATGCGGCGATCCTGCCCAAGGCCATCGATGACGCGCGCTTCGCCTTTTACGGCAAGCAACTCAGCGGTCAGGAAGAGCAGCGCCCACGCTGGAAGCGCGGCGTCGGCACAGTCAACGGCACGCTCGGCGAACTGGTCGGCTCGGTCTATGTTGACCGCCATTTCCCGCCCAGCAGCAAGGCGCAGATGGAAGAGCTGATCGAAAACCTGCGCTCCGCCTTCAAGGACGGCATCGACGGTCTGGAATGGATGGGCGATGAAACCAAGGAACAGGCGCAATATAAGCTCGCCAAATTCCGCCCGAAGATCGGCTATCCGAGCGAGTTCGAGCGCTATGACGGTCTGAATATCGACCGCGACGATCTCTATGGCTCCATGAAGAGCGCGCGTGTCTGGTCCAATGCCGATGATCTCTCCAAGCTGGGCAGCGAGATCGACCGCGAGGAATGGGGCATGACACCGCAAACCGTGAATGCCTATTACAACTCCACGCTCAACGAGATCGTCTTCCCGGCCGCAATTCTCGATGCGCCGTTCTTCGATCCCAATGCCGACCCGGCCGTCAACTACGGCGGTATCGGTGCAGTCATCGGCCACGAGATGGGTCACGGATTTGACGACCAGGGCCGTAAATCGGACGGCGATGGTGTGCAGCGCGACTGGTGGACGCCCGAAGATGCCGAGCGTTACGAAGAGCGTGCGGGCAAGCTCGCTGAGCAATATAGCGCCTTTGAGCCGCTCCCAGGTCAGAACCTCGATGGTCGTCTGGGTCTCGGCGAAAACATCGGCGATCTGACCGGCGTGACCATGGCCTATGAGGCCTATAAGCGCTCGCTGAACGGCAAGGAGGCTCCGATTATCGATGGCATGACGGGCGATCAGCGCTTTTTCATGGCATGGGCGCAGGTCTGGGCCATAAAATGGCGGGAGGAAGCCCTGCGCGCCCAGATCAAGAACGGCCCGCACAGCCCGGGCGAATTCCGCGCCAATGGCATCGTGCGCAATGTCGACGCATGGTATGAGGCGTTCGACGTCGGCCCTGACCACGCCATGTATCTGCCGCCGGAACAGCGCGTGAAGATCTGGTAGATAGAGCGTCACTCAAGTCTGGGGGCTCTGCTCCCCCACGACGCAAGGGCGGCGCCCGGAACGGAGCGCAGCGAGGTAGGCATGTGGTTCTTGCGCTGGCGTCGTTTATGCGCCCGCGCGTCCTTAAGGCCGCACAATCTCGAACCAGAAGGGCGGTTCTTCGAATTGAGCGAAGAAGCTCCGCAGCTTGAGCGGGTTTCCGGACAGCTTGGCGTCTCCCGAAAGAACCAGCTTCGCCACCGTTGTCTGCTTTAGGTTCAGCCTATCGAAACCCTTGCGCGTGATGGACAGCGTCGGGGCGTCGTCATCCGTCACGCCCATGCGGTGGTGCAGCGCACCGCCGGAGACGAAGAGATGCGCGCGCTCGTCCGTGTCGGTCATGATCATATTCACCGCCCGGCCGTCCGTCGCCTTGGCCGGGTCGAGCCGCACAGCCATCAGGTCGAATATCTGAGTCAGCGGGACGGCGCGGATGGTGTCGCTGTTGGTCGATCGCGGCACAGGCAGCTCGGCGACACCATTTCGTAGCTCCTGTGCGCCAGTCAGGTAGAAATTTCGCCAAGGCCCACTCTCCGCCGCATAGCCCATCTGAGTATAGACTTCGGCGAGAAGATCGGCTGCGGGCTGATTGGCAGGCTCGGCAAAGACAAGGTGATTTAGCGCGGTGGCTGCGCGTTTCAGACGCCCCGCATCAAAGTCCTCGCCCGCCTTTCGCATAACGGCCGTTGCGCCGCCTGCGTAATCGACGAATTGGCGTCCAGCGTCCGTGGGCGTCAGCGGATCGAGATTGGCCGGATTGCCGTCGAAATAGCCGAAATAAAGCTGATATTGCGCGCGACTATTATGGCTTAGGGTTCCGTAATAGCCGCGATTGGCGAAGCGGCTGGCCACACTGTCGGGCAGCTGGATCAGCGACGGAATTTCGTCGATCGTGTGGCCCTGATTGGCGAGGCGCACCGTCTGGTCGTGGATCACGCGGTAGAGATCGCGCTGCCCGGTCCAGAGATCGCCCACGTCGTTCTCGCCCCAGACGGGCCAGTGATGCGAGCCGAGCGAGACGTCGGTGCGGTCGCCGTAGCGCTGCACGGCGGTGTCGATATAGCTCGACCAGAGGCGGCCGTCCCGGACCTTGGCCCCCCGCGGCGTGTAGAGATTGTGCAGCGTGTGATTGATGATCTCCGCTTGGTGAAAGGCCCGCGCGCCGGGCTGATAGAACATGAACTCGCTGGGCGCCTCGGCCCCTTGGGTGAGCATGAACTCAAGCTCCACGCCGTCTATGATGTGGGTTTCGAACTCGTCCGAAATGCTTATCGTCGGCGTCATGATGCCGGGCGTGCCAGTCGATATGCCGGGGCCGAGACCGGAGCCGACATCGCCCGTCGAACTCTTGGGCAACAGCCCGCCGAACATATAGCTCGCTCGCCTCGCCATGGCATTCCCGGCCAGCACGTTCTCCGATACGCTTTCCACCACGAAGTTGGCGGGCGCGATGATATCGCCGGTGAAGTCGTCGCCAATTACCCCGCGCACACCGCCATAATGATCGACGTGGCTGTGGGTAAAGATGACGGCAGAGACGGGACGCTGGCCCAGCTCGCGATTGACGAGTTCCATGGCGGCGGCGGCCGTCTCACGCGAGATCAGCGGGTCGACCACGATCCATCCGGTCTCGCCGCGGATGATAGTCAGGTTGGAAAGATCAAAGCCACGCACCTGCCAAATGCCGTCCGTCACCTCGAAGAGGCCGTGCAGCGCGTTGAGCTGGCTCTGCCGCCAGAGGGCCGGGTGGACAGTCGCGGGCCGCTCGCCCTGCAAGAATTCAAAATTAGATGGATCCCAAGCCGGGCGAGGGGAGCCGTCCGGACCCGGCACCGGAAAGTCATCAGACGTCGTTACGAAGCCCCTCAGCGCGCGCTCGATGTCGCGCTGGTCGTCGAAGTCCAGCTGCGCCTCGGCTTTTGCATGAGCGCGCTCTACGAAGGGCGAGACAGTCTGGGCGAGGGCGGAGTTTGAGGCTGCGAGTAATAGCACCGCGCCGAGAGCGAGAGGGCGGATCATGGTCAGTCCTTGTATCTTCGGTGCGGACGCGCGGCGGCTCTACTCCGCCGCGAGCGCATTGCCTTGGCTGGCGGAGGCCCAGTCCTCGCGTATCATGTCGGCGGCTTTTTCGCCGATCATGATGGCGGGGGCGTTGGTGTTGCCGGACACGATCTGCGGCATGATAGAGGCATCGGCCACGCGCAGGCCAGCGACGCCGTGCACGCGCAGGCGCGGGTCGACCACGGCCATGTCGTCCACGCCCATCTTGCACGTGCCGACGGGGTGGTAGACCGTGTCGGCGCGGGCGCGGATGTCGGCGATGATCTCTGCCTCATCGTCAGAGTCAGCGGCGTAGAGCGCCTTGGTGCTCGCGCCTTCGAATGCGGGCGCGCGCAGGATGCGCTGCAGCAGGCGCACGCCGCGAACCAGCGTGTTGAGGTCACGCTCGTCCGACAGGTAGCGCGGGTCGATGGCGGGTGCGTCGGCCGGGTCGGCGCTGGTCAGCTTGACCGTGCCCTTGCTCTTGGGCCGCAGCACGCAGACATGCACTGAATAGCCGTGACCCATGTGCATCTTCCGGCCGTGATCGTCGACGATAGCCCGCACCATATGCAGCTGGATATCAGGGGAGGGCTCTGTCCGGTCGGTATAGAGAAAGCCGCCGCTCTCCGCATAATTCGTGGTCCAGAGACCCTTGCGCTCGCGCTTGTAGCGGAACATTTCGCCTAGCTGGCGGAAGGCGCCCGGGATTGAGACACCCAGCAGATCCTTCATCTTGGATTTGTAGCAGAGCGTCACATCGATGTGGTCCTGCAGATTTTCTCCGACGCCTGGCAGCTCCGCGACCTGTTTGATCCCGTGCGGTGCGAGGTCTTCCTTCGCGCCGATGCCGGACAGCAGGAGCAGCTGCGGAGAGCCGAAAGCGCCCGCGCAGACGATGACCTCGCGATTGGCGGCAACCTCCTGCGGGCCTGTCCCGCCCTTGGTCACGCGGTAGCGGACGCCCGTGGCGCGGCCGTCCTCGACCAGTACTTTTTCGGTCAATGCGTGTTCAACGACGGTCAGGTTCGGGCGGTCCATGATGGGGTCGAGAAAGGCGCGGGCCGTGCTCCAGCGCTCGCCGTCCTTCTGCGTGACTTCATACAGGCCAATCCCCTCCTGGCTTTCGCCGTTGAAGTCGGCGTTGATCGGCAGCTGCATCTGCTTGGCCGCCTCGATGAAGACGTCGTTGATCTCTGCCGAGCTGGTGATCGGCGCAACGTTCAGCTCGCCGCCTTCGCCGTGAAAGTCATTCGCGCCCGCTTCGCGGTGCTCGGACTTGCGAAAATAGGGCAGGACGTCGGCATAGGACCAGCCGTCTGCGCCCATCGCGGCCCAGTTGTCATAGTCATATTGCGTGCCGCGAATATAGATCATCGCGTTCGCGCCAGAGCTGCCGCCCAGCATCTTGCCGCGCGGTTGGTAGCCTTGCCGGCCGTCGAGCTCCGACTGAGGCGTTGTCTCGAAGCCCCAATTACGCGCCTTCAGCACGATATTCGCCACCGCCGCGCCGGGAATGCGCACGGACCAATGTTTATGCGTACCGCCCGCCTCCAGCAGCAGGACGGACACATCCGGGTCTGCGGTCAGGCGGTTGGCGATGGTCGCGCCGGCGCTACCGGCGCCGACGATGACGTAGTCAAAGGCGCGCCCGGCCATTACTGCGCTGCGCCCGCCATTTTCTTGGCCTGCGCCAGCAGCTTGCGAGATTTCTCGTCATAAGGCGCGAGCAGCGGAGCCATCATCTTGCCCTTCATATTGGCGAGGAAGCCCTTCGTGCCGGGGTGGAAGACGCTCTTCATGTGGGAGAAGGTCTCGAACCCTTTCTCACCCTGATAGGCGCCCATGCCACTTGGCCCGACGCCGCCAAAGGGCAGTTCGGACTGCGCGATGTGCCACATGGTGTCATTGGTCGTGACGCCGCCTGCGTGGGTTTCGTAAAGCACCCGCTTCTGCGCGCCGTCGTCATGGGTGAAGAGATAGAGCGCCAGCGGGCGGTCGTGATCCTGGACATATTCGATCTGGTCATCGAGCGTATCGCTGGCGACGACGGGGAGCAGTGGTCCGAAGATCTCTTCCTGCATGATCCGCATGTCGGGCTTCACATTGGTGACGACTGTCAGCGGGATGCGGCGCTCCTTGGCGAGTTGCTGCTTGTCGTCATCGCCTGCCACACGGATGGTCGCGCCTTTCTCTTCCGCATCGTCGAGCAGGTCTTGCAATCGCGCGTAATGGCTGTCGGCGATGATGGAGGTGTAGTCGTCATTGCCGGCGAAGGTCGGATACATGCTCTCCGCCTGACTGATCATGGCTTCCGAGAACGCATCGACCTTGGCGGACGGCATAAGCACATAGTCCGGCGCGATGCAGGTTTGTCCGGCGTTCATCATCTTGCCGAGCGCGATGCGCGGCGCGATCTCGGCCATCTCGACATCGTCCTGAACCATGACAGGCGACTTGCCGCCAAGCTCCAGAGTGACGGGCACGAGGTTCTCTGACGCCGCGCGCATGATGTGCTTGGCGACCGAGGTCGATCCGGTGAAGAGCAGGTGATCGAAGGGCAGGGAGGAGAAGGCCTGCGCGACGTCGACACCGCCCGTGGCGACATAGACTTCTTCCGGCGTGAAAGTTTCGTCCATCATCTTCTTGAACAGGCCGGAAAATTTCGGCGTGTATTCGCTCATCTTGATCATGCAACTATTGCCCGCGCCGATCGCTCCGATCATCGGCGAGACAGCGAGGAAGAGCGGATAGTTCCACGGCACGATGATGCCGACCACGCCCAGCGGCTGCGGGATGATCTCGCCGCGGCCCGGTTTATTGGCCAAGGCGATGGAGACCTTGCGCGGCCGCATCCATTTCTCGCCGTGATCCAGATAGTCTTTGATCTCATTATAGCAGGACACGATGTCCGCGAAGTCCGTCTCGAACCCGGCGCGGCTGCCGAAGTCATCGGAAATGGCCTGTTTGATCGCGTCCTCATTGTCCATGATCGCATCGCGCAGCTTGGTCAGCCGCGCCTTGCGCGTTTCCCACGCCGGGTAGGGATTGGCCTTGAACGCTTTGCGCTGGACGTCGAGTGCGGCCTGCATCTGCGCGGCGCTCGGCCCCTTGGTGTCAACTTTGTCTGGATTGATGCGGACCATGTCGGTCTCCCCGGCTGTTAATTACATTGAGTGTTATCGGAAACGAAAAAGGGCCGCAAAGCTGATTAGCTGCGGCCCTTTCGTCATCTTTGCATGGACGGACGCTTAGAAATTGGTCCGAAGGGTCACGCCATATGTGCGTGGGTCCTGCACGAAGGCCGAGCGCGACGAGCCGCGCAGCACCGTGTTGAACGTCACACCGCGTGTCAGCTCGTTGGTCACATTGTTGGCCCAGCCTTCGAGAGCCCAGCCACCGTCGCTCTCCGCAATGCCGATACGCAGGTTGATCTTGCGGTTCGCGTCCTGGACATCGAATGCGACATCCGGGGAGGCGTCGATCGCGGCTTGCAGGCTGCCCGCAGCCGCAATGGCGGCCGCGTTTGGCACGACGGTCGCCTGTGTCGACGTCCGGCGGTCGCTCTCATAGCGCATCTGGAAGCTGCCGATGAGGTTCAGCTTGTCCGTGATCGGGCGGTCATATTGCGCGCCGATCACCGATACGACGTCCGGCGCATTGGTCAGAGAGTTGCCGCAAAGCGTGGCGGGGTTGGCCGCCGCGTTGTCGCCCGCGCAGTCGTCGGGATAGCTGGCGTCCAGCAGGGTCAGCGCCGCGTTGAACGACACACCGTCCATCGGAGTGAAGAAGGTCTCGATCTCGACACCCTCCGCAGTGGCCTCCGGCACGTTGAACGTCGTGAACTGCGCCCCGGTGAATTCCAGAACCTGGAAGTTCTCGAAATTCTCGATGAAGCCCGCGACGTTGAGCGTTAGCCGGTTGTCGAACAGGCGCGACTTCAGACCGATCTCATAGGCGTCCACGGTTTCCGAAAGGAAGCGCGGGTCCGCACCACCGATCGCGGCCGTGTTGTCGAGGTTGAAACCACCCGACTTGTAGCCGTGGGTGAAGCTCGCATAAGCCGAGATGTCGTTGGTGAATTCATAGCCCAGCTTACCCGTGTAGACGAGCTCGTCGTCCTTGAACTCCTCGTCAAAGGTGAGGGGCAGCGGGAAGACGGCGGCAGCGGGCAGGTCGGCCGGAGCGGTAAAGGCCAGACAGGCGAGGCCGAAAACACCGGTGGTCAGCGGAGCCGGGACGTTGCCCGCGCCGATGGAACCGAGCGCGGCCGGGCAGAGCGGATTGTTGAAGTTGCTCTGGCCGAAAGTGCCGTCCTTGCTTTCGTCCGTGTAGCGCAGGCCGACAGTCACATCGAGCTTGTCGGTGATGTCGAAGACATTGTGCGTGAAGACGGAGAAGGTCGTGGAGTCCTGCGTGTAGTTATTGGTGACATCGACAAGATCGGGGTTAACGCCCGTAAATAGCTGCAGCGGTGCGGGACCGGCGAGACCGCCGAAGTTCGCCGCAACCAACGTGTCGTAATCGGGGCCGAGCTCGAAGTTGGTGAAGGCGTCGATTTTCTCGTTCGAGTAGTAGCCGCCAAACAGATAGGACAGGCGGCTGTCCAAGGCGTCGCCCTGAACACGCAATTCATGCGTCATCGTATCGATGGCCGTTTCCAGCCCGCCGACATTGAAGGCGTCGAGACCGGAGAAGTCCGAGTCATAAGCTTCACCGCCCGTATATTCGCGGTAGGAACCGACATAGACGAGGTCCGCATTGTCCGAGATCGGGTATTGCAAATTGGCGGTAAGGCCGAATTGATCGCTCTCGGAGGTCGGCAGGAAGCTGGCATTGGCATAAAGATTATCGACCGCGTTCTGCACGCCGAAGACATCCGTCGGGCTCGTCGGCACGTTCGGAGCGCTCATGCCGCCGCGCGCGCCAGCGCCTACGGCGGCAAACGCACCGCCGACTTCTAGGTTAGAGCTGAGCACTTCGACGGCCACACAGCAGCTGCTGGATGCGTCGGAGAAGTCCGCAATGATCCGGCCTTCCAGACCGTTATTGGCTTCAAAACCGACCTGGCCGCGCAGGATTATGTTTTCGACCGAGTTGGACGCGCCGAGGAACTCGCCGTCGCCGTCAAAGACGTCGATATAGCCGTCGCGGCTGCGATAGGCGCCGGTCAGACGGGCGGCGACCTTGTCCTGCACAATAGGGATGTTCAGCGCGCCCTGCACATTGATGAGGTCGTAATTGCCATAGGTGAAATTGGCGAAGCCACCAAAGTCACCGTAGATGTCCGGCGAGGCATTGACGACGTTCAGCGCACCGGCCGAGGTGTTGCGGCCGAAGAGGGTGCCCTGCGGACCGCGGAGGACTTCAACGCGCTCGACATCGACGAATTCGCCGAGAGCAACGCCGGGGCGGGACTGATAGGCCCCATCGATGAAGACGCCGACCGCGCTCTCGAAGCCGATGTTGTTCGATGTGGTGCCGACGCCGCGAATGCGCAGCACGACGGAGCCGGAGTTGGTCTGCGCTTGGCTTGAAGCAAACGACGGCGCGACGATGGCCAGGTCCTGGATGTTCACGACACCCTTGTCCTGCAGCAGTTCCGGCGACAGCGCGGTCACAGCGATCGGGACATCCTGAATGTCCTCGCGGCGGCGCGTGGCCGTCACGATGATGACGTCCTCTATCTCGTCCGCGAACGGGTCATTGTCCTGGGCGAAGCCCTGACTCGCCATCATCGTCGCCATTGTCGTCGACGCCAGAAGACCAGCCGCAATTCTGCTGTGTGTTTTCATCGCTTGATTCTCCCCGAACGATTTTCGTTCATAATTAACGGGGTGTTTTCACCCTCAGGGTCTAGCTATAGCGAGCAAATTACACTTGTCACGCGGTGTCGCGACTTTGTCACATATGCGGTGAGAGGCGTTGCGCGATCGCAACACAAGGCAAAAACAGCACTGGTCAGGCGGGTTTGCGGCCGAAGTGTGCGCCGAGTGCCTGTCCCATTGCCTTGGCTTGACCGCCGAATCGCGGCTCGCAGGCGGCGATCTGACTGTAGCGGCGGCGGGCCTTGCCCAACGCATCGCCGGTCCGCGCGCGCAGGCGGTCTTCGGCGCGGTCATAGAGACCAGCCAGCGCACCCGCCGCGCTCGGCAGTGTCACAACGCCGCCCGCGACATGGCGCGAATGACTCGCATAGTGGCGCTTGTAGCCGTCCAGACCCGGACCAAGATCGATGACGCGGTAGCCGATGGCGTCGCTCGCATCGATGACGCCCTCAAGCAGTTGAATGCCGGGTGCGTAAGGTAATAGCTCCGCGTCATAGCCGACGATCCAGCTGTGAAAAATGCGCCCGTCGGTAATGCCGAGATCACACGCCGCGATGCGGTCGCCGAAATAGAGCACATGGAGATCGGCACGCAATTCGGCGCTCGGGCCGCGCTCCCATAACTCGCGTAGCAGGCCGGACGTGCCGGGATTGGCGAGCACGTCGTATTTTCCAGTCTCCGAGAATTTCTCCGACTTCCAGCGCATCAACGCCGCATAGGCGTCGATATCGCGGGACTGATGGACAAAGCGCCGCTCCCCGACTTCGGTCTCGGCCTTGCGGATACGACGGCGGGTCGATTTCAGATGACGGCGGTAGGAGCCGTCCTGTTCCGCGCGCCATTTGTCGGCGGAAGCGAGGGCGATGCGCGCCGTGGGCTGGCCTGATTGATCGTCGCTGGGCATGGCCGTGTAGTGAAATGCACCGACGGCCTGCCCGCGCAGCAAGGCATCGGCGTTCAAGGCGCGCGCTGGGTCCGCGATCACGGTCTGATAGTCGCTCATCGGTGCGCCGGACGCGCGGGCGAAGCGACCGCCCTGCCATGGCAGCACGGCAACCAGCGTGTGCCCGTCGCGCGCGAGGCTCAGCTTTCCGCCGCCCATATGCGCGTGGACCAGCTGGTGATAATCGGGATGGTGGTACGGACTTTCGAGCTCGGGGTGAGCGTCGCGAAGGGCGAGCCATGCCGTGCGGTCTGTCTCTGACATCGCGTCGGTCGCAATCGTGGATATGGAAAGAGGGCTGCTCATCGCCTCGCCATAGCAAAATCGGATTGAGCAACCTTTAAGGCGAGCTGGAAGCGTGGCAGAGCGCAGTCATGGCTGAACATCACCACGATCACCACGGTCACGGCCATTTGCATGACCATCATGGTCACGGCCACGGCCATGGACACTCTCACGCACCGTCGGTGACAGCGGATAACGCCCGTCGCGTCGGCCTCGCCGCCCTGCTGACAGGACTGTTTGTCGGTGTCGAAGTCGCGGGCGGATTGATCTCCGGCTCGCTCGCTCTGCTCGCCGATGCCGGTCATATGGTCACCGATTTCGCCGCGCTCGCCATGGCATGGGTGGCCTTCCGCATCGCCCAGCGCCCCGCCACGCCGGATTATACCTTCGGCTATGACCGCGTGCCGATTCTGGTGGCCTTTGTGAACGGGCTGACGCTGTTCGCCGTCGCGGGTTGGATCGTCTGGGAAGCCATCGAGCGATTGGCGTCCCCTGCGGAGGTATTAGCGGGCCCCATGCTCTGGGTCGCGCTCGCGGGGCTGGGCGTGAACGTGCTCGTCTTCTGGATTCTCATGGGCGCGGACGCCGAGAATTTGAACATACGCGGGGCCATGTTGCATGTGCTCGGAGATCTGCTTGGCAGCGCCGCCGCGATCTTGGCCGCGCTCATCATCATGGCGACGGGTTGGGTTGCTGCCGATCCAATCCTGTCTGTGCTCGTTGCGCTGCTCATCCTTCGCAGCGCTTACGGGCTGGCGCGGGATAGCGCGCGCGTGCTGATGCAGGGGGCGCCCCGTGAGGCAGGCGCTCTGCGCACAGAACTCGACGCCATCGACGGGCTCGAGATCGAACAGTTGCGCGTCTGGTCGCTGACGCCGGAGCGGACGGTCGTAACGCTGCGCGCGCGCGGCGACGACGACGCAATCGACAAGGCCCGCCATGCGCTGGGAAAAGCGGCGGACGACGTCACGATCGAGAGGCTTTAGACCTCGTGTAGATCCTGGCGTAGCGGGTCGAAAGCGCCGAACATCGGGAACTCGATCTGAGTCTGGCTGTCGGTCGACTCAGCGCGTTTGGCGATGATGACCAGATTGCCCTGCAAATAGGGAAAGCGCGCGAGCTTTGCGGCGACGTCCGGTTCTCGCTCCCAGCAATCGGAATAGGTGCCCGAAACTGTACGCCCACCCGCCGCGTGGACCGCGGCCACGATCTCCGTCATGGCGTATTCTCGCACGTGGTATGTCGCATGGACGTCTTCGCCACGGCGGAAAAGCTCCGGCCGCGGGTTCTGGCGGTGGCGCGTCTGCATCAGATGGCGGTAGGAAAACACATTGGGTGTGGTCAGATAAAGCGAGCCTTCAGGTGCGAGATTGGCGATGAGCTCGCTGATGACCTGCTCTGGCGCGACTGTCAGATGCTCCAGAATTTCGCTAAAGACGATGACATCGAACTGCCCGATCACGGGCAGGGGCTTGCGGTTCAGATCGACATTGTGGTGACGCACAGAGCCGTAGCGCCGCTTGGCTTCGCGCGCCGACGTGCCGTCCATACGCTTGGGTCGGTCCACCGTCGTCAGTTTTGCCCGTGGGAACATGTCACGATAGAGCGCGGAAAAGGGGGACGTCCCGACTTCGAGAATACGCGGTGCGGGTAACTCGCCGCACAATTCGGCAACAGTGGAGAAGAGCTCGAAAAAGCGCTGCGCGTGGTTGCGCAAATAGACGCGCAGTTCTGGGATATGCTCTTGGATCAGCGCATCCACGCGCGCGTCATAGGCGTTCCGGTCAAGGCTCATCCGAGCAGCCCCATGCGGTTGCGGTAGCGGCGGATGAAGTCCAGCTGCTCATGCGTTTTGCCATGTACTTCGGCCACTGCGTTCATCATGCTGGCGAGCCTGCGCGCGTCCGCGTTGTCGATGCTGTTCAGCAGGATATCGACCATGGGAAAGAGCGCGGTCTCGGGCAGGGTGACGTCCTCGTGGACCAGCTCCATTTGCAGCACCATGCCGTCCGCGTCTTCCGACTCCATTGCCATCTGCGACACCAGCTGGCGTTCGATCATGGCGCGCTCCCGGTCGCTGAGGCGGCGGTCATCCGACATGCGTGAGATAGAGAGCATGAGCACGGTGGCGGCTTCGACGGGAGATTGCACCAGCGCCAGCCCGCGCGTGTTGACCGCCTTGGCGTGGCGGCGGCGGCGGGGTATGTTGGAAATGGTCTGCGCTGCATCCGCCACATCCTGCGCCCCGCGCGAAATCCGCGACAGGTAGAAGAAGATCGTAGCGGCACCACCGAGTAGCAAAAGAAGAACATGCATGCGGTCCCCTAACGCGCTTTAGCGGCATGCGGAAGACGGACCCATGTCGACGTGCAGGTGATCTTTATGGGCCGCGTTATAGTCGGGGCTGAGCGTGACGTTGAAGACCTTGCAGGCTGCGCGGCGGACATCGCGAAGAAAGGCCTGTTCCTCTGGCTCGCCGTCCCATCCGCTCAGCACCCGGACCAGCCGACCATTGGCCAGCTCGAACGCGCCGATATCCCACGCATTGGCAAAGGCGTGTTCGCTCCAGCGCCCTGACCCATTCCCGCGCTGACGGCGGCAGGAGTAGGTGCCCATGTGGTGGATGCGCGCGAGGCTCTGACCGAAGCGGTCCTGAGCCAGCGTTTCCACCTCTCGCAGCCAGAGAAAGCTGGCGACGGAGAGCGGGCACTGCATATTGGCCTCGCCCGGCGCGAGCACTGCATCTGCATTGCCATAGACCAGCCGCGCCACGTCCCAGCCGCAGGGCTCGGCGGCGTTCTTTGGCTCGCTGGGGATCGTCTCGAAGCCTGCAATGTCGCGGGCCATATCCATGCACACATCCGACGGCGAGACGGACAGCCGAAGCAGCTGCCCCTTGGTCGCGTAGCCAAGCGGCAGGGCGGGATCGAGCGGTTTCCAGGGGAGGTGCTGCGCGGGGATATAGCGGTCCGCCGCCCAAGCGCCCGCACCCATCACTGCAATGAGGCCTGCGAGGACCAGCCAGCCCCGCAACGTCAGCTGTCCTCGTTCAGGCATACGACCTGTGCGATGCGGCGGTCGCGGCGCAGTCGGTCAGCCGCTATGGGATAGCTGTCCATGTCGATCGGTACGGGGACGGTGCCGGAGGTGGCCAGGACGCGCGACAGGCTGCGCGGCGTGACGGTATAGACCCGGCCCCGCCGACGCCCGTTCATGGCGGGCGTCTCGGCTGCGACGACACCGATGACCTCGCCGTCCTTGTCGAGCACGGGGCCACCAGACAGCCCGCCAAGTGACTTTCGGAGGCCGGAGGTGCGCGCAACTTCGGACCAGATCAGCACGCCCTCATCCGTGTCATAGCGCCCGCGGATCTGCATCCGGCCGCGGCTCATCAGGCGCCCGACGACCTCGCCTGGGCGGCCCTGCGGATAGCCGAAGAAATAGCCGGTCTCTCCTATCTGGCGCTGCGAGGTCAGATCGGCCGCGAGCGGTTTGCGGCTCCAGCCCGATTGCAGCACGGCGATGTCGGCCGTCTCGTCGATCAGGGTTTCGTCAATCCGCAGCAGCTGGCGCGCGCCGATCTGCACACCGACTTGGTCACAGCTGTCCACGACGTGGCGCGCCGTTACCCATTGGCCTGACGCATTAGAGGCGAAGGCCGTGCCGATGCCCGATTTCGGTGCGTCGATCTCGACCAAAATGCGCTCGTCGCGCGGCGTCTCCGACGGTAGCAGCGGGCCGAGGCCGGGCGGCGGCGGCGCGGGGTCGTCGATAGACGGCCCGGAGCGGTTCGCGATGCCAAGTATGATGACCACGATGGCGGCGTAGATCGCCCAATCCGGTATGAAGCGGAGCCAGCGGATAGGATCAGCCCGCGATGGCGAAGGCGAGGATGATCGCGCCCGCCAGCTTGAATGCCGCCAGCACCATGGCTGGGCCGGGTACATCCTGTTCGATCAACTGCGGCATGCCGCGAAAGACCAAATCCGTGACCCGGAAGAGGAAGAGTTGCAGCGCCAGCGAAAACAGACCCCAGATCGCCACGTCAAACAGCGAAATCTTGTGCACCAATGTGGCCGCCAAGGGCAGGGCGAGGCTGACGATCAGCGCCGAGAGATGGATTGCCGCTGCCATATTGCCGGAGCCGACCAGCTCGAACTCGCGGTGCGGGGTCAGCTTCACATAGACGAAGATGCCGCCGACATAGAGGACGGACACTGTCAGAAGGTAGAAGATCAGCCAGGGGAAACCCTGCGCCAGACTATCGAAAACGGAACCCATGGACGCTCGCTTTTCTTGTGCCCCTTGCCGTCCCCACACGACCCGTCGCGTCTGCGAGAGCCGGGACCTGTGCGCAAGTGGAAAAGTCGGATAGGATTGCCGCGTTAAAGACGGCTCGGCTTACTTTCTCGCCCTAACATGACTGAGCCGCCCCATCCCTTGCCCCCATCCCTTGCTCATGCGCGCGCTGCCCGTTATGCGCCGCGCAACTCAATTCATCCTCTTTCGGAGACCCCCATGGCCACGAACACTAGACGGGCGAAAATCGCTCTCATCGGCGCTGGAATGATCGGCGGCACGCTCGCCCACATCTGCGCGCGAGAGGAGCTCGGTGATGTGGTCCTGTTCGACATCTTCGAAGGTACAGCCAAAGGTAAAGCCCTCGATTTGAACGAGGCGACGCCGGTCTTCGGCAAGGACTCCAATCTGCGCGGCACGAATGACTATGCCGACATCGCCGGTGCCGACGTCTGCATCATCACGGCGGGCTTCCCGCGAAAGCCCGGCATGGACCGCGCCGACCTGATCGGAAAGAATCTCGAAGTCATCAAGCAGGTCGCGCAAGGCATCAAGGACCACGCGCCCAACGCCTTCGTCATCTGCATCACCAACCCGCTCGACGCCATGGTCTGGGCGCTGCAGAAATTCTCGGGTCTCCCGACCAACATGGTCGTGGGCATGGCGGGCGTGCTGGACAGCGCGCGCTTCCGCTATTTCCTCGCCGACGAGTTCAAATGCTCGGTCCAGGACGTCCATGCCGCCGTGCTCGGCGGACACGGCGACACCATGGTGCCGCTGACGCGCTACTCCACGGTCAACGGCGTCAACCTGCCGGACCTGATCGACATGGGCTGGACGACCCAAGCCGCCATTGATGCCATCGTCGAGCGCACTCGCAAGGGCGGCGGCGAAATCGTCAAGCTGCTCGGCAACGGTTCGGCCTTCTACGCGCCTGCCGAGTCCGCCGTCGAAATGGCGACCAGCTATCTGCGCGACAAGAAGCGTATCCTGCCCTGCGCGGTCATGCTCGACGGCGAGATCGCGGACGTCAAAGGCCTCTATGTCGGCGCACCCGCACAGATCGGCGCGAACGGCATCGAGCGCGTCATGCCGCTGAAACTGACAGACGAGGAGTCCAAGATGTTCGACGTGTCAGTCAATGCGGTGAAGAAGATCATCGCAGATTGCACCGAGATGATGCCGGAGCTGGGGGCCTGATCCTCCGCTAGACCGCGACCCAAACAGCCAGCCCTGCGACCAGCAGGGCTGCCGCCCACACATTGCTCTTGAAAAGCGGCAGCGCCCGGTCTTCGCGCAGTCGCCAGACTTGCCACGCCATATGCGCTGCGAAGGGTATCGCTGCGTAGGTCGCGCGTGGGTCGGTGCTGACTTGCAGTCCCCATATGATGAGCGCGACGCTGATTGCATAGCTTACCGCGACGCCAAGTCTCACGCGCCCGCCGAAGCTCAGCGCTGTGCTCCGTATGCCGACGAGGGCGTCGTCCTCGGCGTCCTGCATGGCGTAGATCGTGTCGTAGCCGACGGTCCATGCGGCCAGTCCCAGATAGACCAGTAGCACGGACGGATGTAACCCGCCTGCCTTGACCGAATAGGCCACCAGCACCGCCCAATTGAATGTCAGCCCAAGCCAGACCTGCGGAAAGCCGGTGATGCGCTTCATGAAGGGATAGGCGGCGACGAGCGGTAGACTGCCCAAAGCGATGAGTTTGGCGGCGAGCGGCAGGGCGAGCCACACTGCGAAACCTAAACCGACTTGCGCGAACAGCCAGACCCACGCCTGCCGCACGTTGACCCGTCGAGAGGGCAGGGGGCGGCTCTTGGTGCGCTCGACCTGCGCGTCCAGCTCGCGGTCCACGATATCGTTATAGGTGCATCCCGCTCCGCGCATGGCAACGGCCCCGATCAGTATCAGCGCACCCCAGAGCAGGGTCGAGGTGAGCGGCTCCCAGCCGGGACGACAGAGCCAGCACGGCAGCAGCAGTCCGACCCATCCGGGCAGTGCGAGCAGCCAGTAACCGACCGGGCGATCGAGCCGCGCGAGCTGGAGATAGGGCCGCACGCTCTCTGGCGTTCGGTTAACCCAGTGTTTGGCGGATGCGTCAGGCGTGTGCATGGGCGGGACAGACAATGTCTATCTTTCGCTCACCCCGACGAAAGTCGGGGTCCAGCTCTCGCAACTCACCGAGCGGTCGATGAGTTCGCTGCGCTCACACGGATCTGCCGGGTCCCGTGCGGTGGCACGGGATGAGCGACTTGGCGTATAATGGATCCCTTCGGGACGTCTCGCACCCACGGCATTATCCACGCCGCGCCTCATAGAGCGCGATCCCTGCGGCCGTCGCGACATTCAGGCTTTCTGCCTGTCCGGGTACGCCAAGCGAGCTCATTGGAATTTTCGCCAGCTTGTCGCAATTCTTGGCGACCAGTTCGCGCAGGCCCGGCCCTTCCGCGCCCATCACCAAGGCATAGCGTCCAGGCGCTTCAAGCGCTTCGGCGACTGTCGTCTCGGTTTCCCCCGCCAGCCCGACGACCTGATAGCCGAAGCTCTGTAGCTGTTTGATGGTCTGGGC
>CALDUL010000015.1 GCA_937923575.1 uncultured Algimonas sp. | reverse complement strand
CAGCAAGTGTCCGATCTCGTGGCTTTCAACGCACGCGACACGCAGGAGTATCTCAGCTCCGGCCGCTCGATCGATTACGCGTCGACCATGTTTCTCACGACCGGCCACATGCTCTATTCCAATCGCTCGCTGCCCATGCTGCAAATCGGGCGCGACGATGTCGGGCGGCACGACTTCAGCCTGACGCCGTGTTCCGAAGACACATTCCGCATCATCTATGGCGACCAGAACCCGCTGCCGGGCTGCCAGGGCAATCTGGAAGCCGCGCTCGCGCCTTACGGCATCGCGCCGGACCGCGTGCCGATCGCGTTCAACGTCTTCATGCATGTCGACGTCAACGGTCAGACAGGCGAAATCAAGGTCCTGCCGCCCAAGTCGCGCGCGGGCGACAGCGTGGAGTTCACGGCCCAGATGGACCTCATCATCGCCATGACCGCTTGCTCTGCCGGGCAGTCCAATAATTTCGATTTCAAGCCGATCGACTACGAAGTCCTGCCCGCCCTAGTGGACGCCTAACGCGACTTGTGCGCGCCGCGCGGGAAGCGCGCACTCACCGCACGGTGATCGGAAAAGTCGGCGTCCTCGACCTGTACGTCATATTTGCGCACCGCTTCCCACGCCAGAATATGGTCCAGCGCCTGACGCGGTGACCATGACGGATAGGTCTTGTGATGCGGCGCGGTCAGCGCGTGCAGGCCTGTCGTGTCGCAGAAGGTTTCGATCGGCGGCGCTTTGGGACCGCAATTCATGTCGCCGCACACAACCACGCGCGCGCGTGTCCATCTGGGCTTGTCCAGCGCCTCGGCGATGTGCAGCAGCTGCGCGGTCTGATCCGCCACGCCCAGCGAGAGATGCGCATTCACCACCACCGTTTGCGGATCCATATCCAGCTCCACGATCAGTGCGCCGCGCCCACCGACCTTGCCCGGCAGCTTGACGTCGTCGCAGGACAGGACCGGCACGCGCGACAGGATCGCATTGCCGTGGCGAGAGATCCGCCGCACCACGCGGTTTTCCTGAAAGACGCTGTGTGCGTGCTTCGACGAACTGGTGATGATCTCGACCTGGTTTTCGAACCCCGCCCGGCGCCCGCCCAGATCGACTTCCTGCAGACAGACCACATCGAACTCGGCCACGAATTTGCCGATCGCCTTCAATCGGCGCGTCTTGGCCTTGGTCGACATCAGCTGCTGATGCGCGCGGGTGATGTAGTGGTGCGCGGCCTGCGTGCCGATGCCCGCCTGGATGTTGTAGCTCAGCACGGATAGCGCACTCATAGAACGCCTCCCGCGGCGATTGGAACCGAGTCATCGGACGACCGTTCCTGAATTGCGCATAAGCGCAAGGTCGACGGGGAAACAACGCAAATGCTGTCGCTGCCCCCGCTTTTTCTGATCGTGCACATCATGGTGACGCTGGTGCTGGGCGCGCGGATCATTCACCGCCGACTGCACGTCTCCACCACACTGCTCTGGATTATCCTGCTGTCCATCTTTCCCGTTGGCGGACCGATCTTCTATTTCTTCTTCGGCAGCCACAGCCTGGGGCGTAAGCGGACCAAGACCGGCTGGGCGATCCGGCAGTATTATCAGCGCGATTTTGGCATCGGCAAACGCCGCATGGACCGCGCCGATCTGCCGGTGTCCGACTATCTGAAGGACTTGTCGTGGATGCTGTCGATCCAGACCGGCTTCTTTCCCACGGCCGGGAACGGGCACAAACTCTACAGCGAGGCGCGCCCGCTGGTGGACGCCATTATCCGCGACGTCGATGCGGCCCACAGCTCCGTCTATCTGGAATTCTACATCGTGCAGGCCAAGGGCATGATCGTGGATCTGTTGGAGTCGCTGGAGCGCGCAGCCGAACGCGGCATCGATGTGCGGCTGATGGTCGATGATTTCGGCGGGCGGCCCTTTCACCGGGGGGAGTGGTCCACGCGGCTGGAGCGCGCCGGGGTGGACGTGGTGCGCTCGCTCTCGGTCAACCCGGTCAAGGCGTTTTCCAAGCGTACCGACCTGCGCAATCACCGCAAGCTGATCGTGATCGACCAGGACATCGGTTACACCGGCAGCTTCAACCTGACCGACCCGCAGAGGTTCAAGGAGGGCGAGGGCTTCGGCCAATGGGTCGATGTCATGCTGCGGCTCGAAGGCCATATCGTGTCCAGCCTGTCCTGCCTGTTCAACACCGACTACATCTTCGATTCCACCGGCATGGACTATACCGAGGCCGACCTCGAAGAGCTGCGCGACGACGGCAGCGAAGCGCCCGTTTTCGAGGACGGCTCCGCCATGCAGCTGGTCCCGTCGGGCCCTGAGATGCAGCGCTCCGTCATTCATGAACTAATTACCGCCGCCATCTTCGCCGCCCGCCGGTCCGTCTGCGTGGTCACGCCCTATTTCGTGCCCGACGAGACGATCCAGCTTGCGCTCACCTCTGCGGCGCGGCGCGGCCTCCGCGTGCGCCTGATCGTGCCCAGGGACGTTGACAGCATCATGGCGCGCCATGCGGGAGAGGCCACGTTCGACGAGCTGATCAAGGCGGGCGTCGAGGTCTACCGGTTCACCGACGGCATGCTGCACACCAAGATCGTCACAGTCGATGAGGAGATGACGCTGATCGGCACGGCCAATGTCGACATGCGCAGTTTCTACCTGAACCTGGAGATGACGCTGGTCGTCTATGGCTCCGCTTTCGGTGAGGAGATTGCCCGCCTGCTGGAGACCTATGTTGCGGGCTCGGACATGCTCGACCCGCAAGTTTGGGAACAGCGCGGGCGTGTGCTCCGTTGGAAAGAGGCCGTGCTGCGCCTCGCTTCGCCGCTACTGTAGGAATCCCGCAATGCAGCTGTGCAAACCCGTCGTCCTGACCAATTTGAGCTCGTCGAGTTCGGAAGACATATCCGGGCAGATCACCGCCCTGTTCGAACGCTATGGCTATGGCCGCCCGACGCTGCTGCAGGGCCAGAGCTCGGACATGACGGTGATGATGGACGCGATGCGAAGTGCGAAAGGCGATCTGCTGGTGAGCTATGGCGGTGACGGCACGGGCGCAGCCGTGGCCTCGATCGCGCGTGACCAGGGCGTGCCCTTTATCCCGCTGCCCGGCGGGACGATGAACATGCTGATGGTCGGGCTCTACGGCACGGACGACTGGCGCGACTGCCTGCTACGCGGACTGGCGACCGCCAAGCCGCGCCCGATGACCGCCGGCAAGGTCTATGATCGCCGCGGGCTGCAGGGCCATTTCATGGTCGGCTGCATGTTCGGCAGGCCCACAGAGATGAGCGAGGCCCGCGAAGAGCTGCGCGATGGGCAGATAGGCAGCGCGGTGTCCGAAGCTCTCGGCGCCATGCGCGCCACGAAGGAGGCCGCGCCGATACACTTCGCAGCCCGCGACGAGGCCTTCGGCGAGTCCGCGCTCGATCTGGTCAACGTCACCTGTCCCTTCATGGACGGGCAGGCGCTGGATCCGGATATGTTCGATATTACCCTGTTCGAGACTGTCACAGGCGGCAGCACGCTGTCGCTGGGGCTCTCCGCCCTGCTCGGCAATCTGAAGAATAGTGAGGAGGTGGAGACTGTCCGCACGCCCGTCTTCCGACTGCGATCGGACGATCCGATCGTCGGCCTGCTCGACGGCGAACCGCACAGATTCGAGGGCGAGGTGAGGGTGGAGCTCGACACACAAGCCGGCCTTGTCATGGCACCTGCGCCGGCATTGAGCTTTCCTGTAACGGCAGCGCGCGAGGCTCGTAAATGACATCCATCCTGCAATTTGCCGACATCCATTTCGGTGTCGAGGACACGGCTGCGCTTGCAAAACTGGCTGCCGTGATCGACCGGCTGCAGCCGGACGTTTCCGTGATTTCCGGCGATATTACCCAGTCCGGCAGCGAGGAAGAATTCGAGGCCGCCTCCAACTGGCTCAGGAGCCTACCGGGTCCAAAGATCATCTGCCCCGGCAATCACGACACGCCCATGTACGGCATTATCGACCGGGTCGTTCGCCCATTCGACCGCTATGCCGATTATATCGACCCGCATGACGACGGCGTGTTCATGGACGACAATGTCATCATTCAATCCATGAACACCGCGAGAGGCGTGCAGATGAAGCTCGACTGGTCCGTGGGCGTCGTCGATCTGGACGAGCTGGAGCAGATCATCACCCGCTTCCACCAGGCCGGACCGGATCGCCTGCGCTTTCTGAATGTTCACCACCCCTTCGTCTATCCACCCGAAGCCCCGCTGCAGAA
>CALDUL010000014.1 GCA_937923575.1 uncultured Algimonas sp. | reverse complement strand
ATTTTGCGAGAGCGCTCATCTTGTGCTGCATGATTTGTAAGGGAGACATTATTGGATAACCGTGTAATTTCCTGTGACCTCGACGCCCTCGTGATATAGGGCAGGGTCGCCTCCATCAATTGTCTTAAAGAAGCCCTGCAGAGTGACAGGCGTGTCGTCAAAGACTTCCTGAAAGCTGAAATTGCGAAGCCTCGGACCCTTGAGTCCGTTCGTGCCTGTCCCAGTCACCGTGAATGTTAGGACTGTGATCTCCGCCTCTGGGTCAAAAACAAGCGTGCCGTCCGCACCATTCTCGGACCCAGAGACCTCTCCCGAATCCAGAACGAGCGCTCCCGTCACGGATTGCGGCGCTATGTTGAAGCCTACCATTTTGCGAATACGGCCAGCGAGGTTAACGAAGTCGCGAGCCTCAATAATAAGGCCCTTCACAGCGCGGCTGAATGTCAGCGTGTAAACCGTCGGCGTTACGTCCACGCCCAGCGCTGTCGTCATATCTCCGTCGGGAAGCATGACGCCGTCCACTCTCGACGATATAATTGCGCCGGGCTGATCGCCGACAATTGTCAAATCAACGCCGCCAACGTCCTGCGTCTGTGGGAGGTTGCTCGCGCCGTTTACGAAACCAGCGAGGCCAATGTTCTCGTCAACAACTGGTTCGGGTCCGACGGCCTCAAGCTGGAAGTTTACAAGGCTTAGAACGCGCTCGCCTGTCTCAAGGACTGTTGGGTTGCGCATATCGCCCGGAGCATGACCGTCCGAGCGCTGGGCATATCTGCCGCCAAGATAATCTTTTAAACCTACGTCTGGTAACATCGGGTTCATGATGAACAGCCTCCGCAAAAACTAGCAACTGCGCCGCCTATTCTCTGCGCTGTGCGGACAATGGACGACTCTGACCGCGTTCTAACCACGCCTTGGCTTATCATGGCAAGAGCGGCTTGGTAATCTTTAAGGCACATTGCGACCGCGCGAGCCTCGCCGTCTATGGTCCAACTCGCAGGCAGGCGCCTGCTGCATCCGATTGTTTTAACCGCCTCCAAATATCCGTCCGGTGTCTCATTGAGCGCGGCAAGGCTTGTGCTGGAGAGAGGTATGCTCTCGGTTAATCCGCCGCGGACGAACACGAGGTTTGAACCTTGCAGCTCGGCTGTGCTGATATCGCCTTCTAAGAATTTAATCACCCGCTCAATCTCCCGTATATAAAACCGTGTTCGTTTTTGGCTTGGCCGTATTTAGTCACAGCCTCCCAGCAGAGGCAATCCAGAATGTCGTCAAATGCGTGCGTGTCGGATTCGTTGAATGTTTTGAACTGGCTTATCAGCGACTTAATTCCTGTCATTTGGTGGTCGCGAATATACTTCGTGCGCTCTGCCGGGACGAGGAAGTTCTCGCGCTGGAAGAACGGTACCGACTCCATGGCACGCTGGAACTTGTTCCCATAGCTCGGCGTCAGGCCGACCGAGACTTTGATATTCCGCTCCTTGAGTTTTACCTTGAGCGAGGACATGACTGCCGAGCCTATATTGGCGTCCTCAATAGTCACCCGAGTAAATTTTGTGGTTTGGTTTTCGTGGAGCTTCATTCTCGCAATGCAGTCCACTATCCATTTAATCAGCTCTGGGAACTCGCACCGCTTCTGCTCCGCGTCCAGAATATAGGTGGTGTTCTTGTCGCGCTTGTCGTGGCCGAGGAATAGTAGGCCGTTATAGTCCGCCTTGTTGTGCCCCTTCTGGGCGGTGTCTATCCGCATGGTGATCTCCGATAAAGACCAGGGGATTTCCGCCTCCTTATAGCTGGGAAGCCACGCTGGGCGGAACATGGCGAGCTTTGCGCTGGTTGGGTTCTGTTGATATTGTGTGGCGTATGCGAGCGCACCGCGGGGTTGCTCCTCATCAAGCGAGGGTGCTGCGTCCCTAATCTGGTGAAGCGACCACAGCGGCTTACGTGCAGGCCAGAGCGAACCTTTCGGCTGGTCAAAATTCAGCAGATTGCAGTGTGAATACTCCCCGTAGCATTGCGGTAGGCCTTTGTCCGTTCCCTCCGCCTGAAGGACCAGTGTGTCCCAGACGTCGCCAGTACCGCCAGACAGCAGGAAGTTCGTGCAATCGTCTTCATGGAGGCGCTGCTGGACGTGGATCACTGGCGTGCGCGGGTGGTTTAATCGTGTGGTGATTGCCTCGTGAACGCCGCTCTTGGCCTCCTCTCGCGCGGCAGGCGAATAAACGGACTGGCCCTTCTGCGCGTCGTCAATGACCATAATGCCGTCCCATGGATCGCCGTCGCCGCCGACCTCGAAGCCTGTCATTGAGGACTTTGGCGTGGTCGTGTGGAACTCGCCGCCCATGGTTGTCTCCCAGTGGGTTTGCGCGAAGCTGTCCTTCTTGAGCACCACCTCTGGAAAGCAGACCTTGAACTCGTCCGTGTCCATGACAGCCTTAATCTTTCGGCTGTTCTTTCGGACGAGAGGGTCAGAGTAAGAAAGGTGCATTGACGCCGCTGCCGGATTGACTGCGTAGAGCCTCGAATAAAGCATGACAACTAGGTCTTCCGTCTTACCAAAACGAGGACTCATGTTAACATTCAATCGCGTAATCTCACCACGCATGACAGCGTCACATGCTTCTGCGAGGGCATTGAAGTGCCGCGCCTCCAGCATCGGCTTTCTATACGTCCACTTGAATGCAGCCCTGCGCCAGCGAAGGTGATCCGTCCGTGCGATATGCCTGACGAGGTCTGTGACTGTGGGACTGCTCATATGATGAAGATACACGCCGAGGCGCTTATCAACAACATCAAAGGCAGAGTGCTAGGGCAAAGGCTGCAGATAGACTTGGCCGATCGGTCGGCGGCATAGGGCACCGACGCGGACGTCTGATATGCTGCCTGATAATGCACGCGTGAAAAAGCCAACGAGCGACATATCAGGAATTGCAACAGGCGCGTCTCGGAGGTCAACAAATTTTGAAAAATGGTTCTGGCCGCTGCCTGTGATGTTTCCGTCGTCTTGGTCTGCTACGCTTAGGGTTGTAAGCTGGTGCGCTGTCGTGCTCGAAGCGGAGTCATATCGCATCACGTCAACATCGACCGAGCTTCCATTTATGAAGGTGTCCGCATTTATGAAAAGGCCGTATATCTCCCAGCCGACGTCAAAGGGCAGACCAATATATCCGACCGACCCGTTACCGTATGACCACTCCGCTTCGTTTGCGGTCATGCCGCTGGCCTCTTCCGCGACAATGTCTCGGTATTCATAAATGGTTGTGAGCGCTCCGTTTGGAGGGCCGCCACCCTCAAGCACGGAAACGCGGTCGTTAAGCTGATTTAGCTTTGGAGTGAAGGCCGCAACAAGGCTTTGAACCTTTTGCGTCAAGGACATTATTCAGCCTTAGAAGTTTATTGCAGCGTTGAAGTCAGCGACTGGATCAAAGGTCGACTCATCTCCAATTGCAGTCTCTGCGGCAGTCATGCGTGTAAGCAAACCAGTAACAGCGCCTTGGCTCGCCGCGCCAATATTCGAGCGCGCTTGTGCCTGTTGCGTTGCGTCAAAAGTCTGGGCTGCGACAGCAGAAACAAGGCCATTATCTGCCTGCATTAGTGCAGTGATTTGGGCTGCGATATCAGAAAGGTCTTCGCCTTCAAGAGCGGCAGCAATACGGCTTGTGATTTCAGAGTCCGTCTTTTGGCCAGACCAAACTGTTGACGCTTCTGCTGCAGCATCGTTGATTTGGAGCCCGCCAGCTGTGGCCGCATCAATGGCCGCCTTGTTCTCGTTAATCGCTTCCACAAGTGTGGTTTTGACAGTGGTCTGCAGTGCGGTTAGGTCACCATCTTGTGCGTTGAGGTCGTTAAGCTTGCCTGCAATTAGAGGGACTAAGGCATCAATTTTTGCAATTACGGACATTGGTTGTTCTCCAAATAGTTCAGAAATTTGTTAGCTGCTGAAACTCTTGGGGCCAATCCATGCCTCCCGTCAAGACTTCGGACACAATTTCCTGAACCATCAGACGAACAACGGCCTCATCTTGCGGGTCCCCCTTGTCGCCCTTGAAGAACGGCTGCAGTTGCGCGGACACGCCTCCTCCGCTCTGTTGCAAAACGACAGGGCCGTACTTCGGACCCGTAAGAACGGCGCTAGCACTATATGCAGAGGTCAGCACTTAAGAGCCTTCAGGCACAGTGACGCCGCTGTAAATGTTAATCTCGGTCTTACGCGTGCTGATACGCTGGCCTGTGGGGCTTGTGAATTGAATGTCTGTCTCGGCTTTGCCTACGTCCCAGTTGGACGTGTCGTCGCTCCATATTCGGCACAATCGCTGCGAGGCGTCGAGCCATGCGAAGTTTAGCTCTGCTATGAGTCGTCCGCGAACGGTTCTTATTTCACTGCGTCCTGTCCATCCAGTGAGGTCAGATATCGCTTCACCGTCTGGCCCGTTAATGCTGACAGGCCCGGAGAGGTCAAATGTGTCTGTGCGCTTGAACTGCATGGCTACCCCATAACTGGCTAATGTGAAATGGGCAAGGTGGTCGGAGTAAATCGACCGCAGGGCAGAAACGGTTTAGTGAATTTAAGAACATAAAAATTAAAATGCTCCCGCCCTGCGATCTATAGCGCAGCAGTTAGGTGTCTTTGGTTTCCTCTGCCTGCGCTGGTTCTGTTTCACATGCTCTTGGCTTGGAGGCTCGAATGCGATAGCGTCCGCAGACACTTTTGATATGCGCTTTCCCCTCGTCATGCTGGTCAACCTGCCCTGCCAGCTGATAAAGTTCTCCCAGCTTTTCTGCAATTTCATCAGCCAGCAACTTCAAGTCAGTCCTGACCTCAAGCTCGCGGTCATTGGGATTGTTCCACATATGGTCTTTTTTCAGCCGTATTAAGGAGCTTAGCGAAGGCAACCGCCAAGCCCTCTGGGTTCTCGAAAAAATCTGAAACGGTTAAAACGGGAGCCTTCATGGACATGCTATGACCATTTTCTGTCTTGGTTATCTGGGATGGTGAGAATATGCGCATTCCGTCCGCTTTATACTCTCCATGATAAGTCTCGCCGAGCTTCAGTTCTTTAAACATTTTATTATTAGGAAAAGTCATCTACTCACTCCCTTGATTAGCTTTGGCTTCAATGTGAGCATCAGCATCGCGCATTATTTGCTCTAAGACCTGCTGATTGAATGGGACAAAATCATGGTCGCCAAGACGTTTTCGTGCATTGTCGAGTAAACAAAATCATCTGTCGATGGTCCATATGATACCGCTCCTATTTCGGGAACCTCTGTTTTTAAATCGTGAGCCATTATGCGGCCTCCTTCGCCTGCTGGTGTAAAATGTGGGTATCGGTCAGGACAATCTTGTCTTTCTCAAAATAGTCCGTTGTCATGTCGCTGTTGTTCGTGACCGAGAGGACCTCGCATATCTCTTGCGGGAAGTACCCGCCTTTGGGCAGGACCTTAATCGTGGAAGGGTCAACGCCCTCAATCCATGGCCCTGTCATAATCAGCACGCGGCAGCGTTTGCCGCCTGCGGTGAGCCATGCGAGGCC
>CALDUL010000013.1 GCA_937923575.1 uncultured Algimonas sp. | reverse complement strand
CGCAAAGCTCGCCAAGAAGTTCAACTCCGCCATTTTCCCCGGTCTGCAGGGCGGCCCGCTCATGCATGTCATCGCGGGCAAGGCGGCGGCCTTTGGCGATTGCCTGCAACCCGAGTTCCGCGACTATGCCGCGCGCGTCATAGAGAACTGCAAGGCCATGGCCGGTGCGCTGGTCGAGAGCGGCTACGCCGTCGTTTCCGGCGGCACGGACACACACCTTGCGCTGATCGATCTGACGCCCAAGGGCGTGAAGGGCAATGCGGCAGAGAAGGCTCTGGGTCGCGCCTACATCACCTGCAACAAGAACGGCATTCCGAACGACCCGGAGAAATTCACCATCACCTCCGGCATCCGAGTTGGCTCGCCAGCGGGTACGACGCGCGGTTTCGGCCCGGCAGAGTTCCGCGAAGTCGGCTTGCTTATGGCCGAAGTGCTCGATGCGCTGGTCGAGAGCCCCAAGGGCAATGATGAGGTCGAAGCGAGCGTGCGCGAGCGCGTAAAAGCTCTGACGGCGCGCTTCCCGATCTACGACAGCGTTTCCGCCTGATCAGCGAATAGCCGGATGCTTTGAGCCAAACCGCAGGTCCTCGTCGATGGTGACGGGGGCTGTGTCGCCATTGCGGCGCGCGCGGTAGACCTGCTGGTTCTCCAGCACACGCATGACGTAGTTTCGGGTTTCCGAGAACGGGATCATCTCGACCCAGTCGACTGGGTCGACTTCGCCCGTGCGCGGATCGCCATTGTTCGCGATCCACTGCGTGGCCCGACGCGGACCCGCATTATAGCCAACGGCCGAGAGGACATAGGAGCCATCGAATTGGTCGAGCAGGTCATGCAGATGCAGCGCGCCGAGCTTGGCCGAATAGTCCCGGTCCGCGATAAGACGGTTGCGATCGAATGGGACGCGGTGCTTGCGCGCCGTCGTCTTGGCCGTTGCATTGATCATCTGCATCATGCCGTAGGCTTTGGCCGAGCTGATAGCGCCAGCTGCAAACTCGCTCTCCTGCCGCGCGATGGCGTAGACGAACTCCGTGTCGAAATCATTGCCCAGCGCTTCAATTGGCGCGACGAGCGGATAGCCCGAATCGGTGAGCATGGTCTGGAAACGGGCGGCCTGCTTGGCCGCGCGCAAACTGGGGCGCATATAGCCATAGTCGGATGCGAGCTCTGCCAGTAGCGATAGCTCCTCGACGGTCTCGAGCTCATCATCCAGCGCAAAGGCAAACCAGCTGAAATAGCGTTCCTGTCCGGCTTCGCCGAGCAGACGCATTGCGCGGACACGACGGTCGGCCTCGAATCGCGCGCGAGCGTCCGACGACATGACTTCGGGCGGCAGGCTCAGAGACGCGAGGCGACCCGAAGCGCGCTTCGTCGCCAGCTGCCCGTAATAGGTATTCGGAAAATCGGCCGCGCGGGCGTAGGCCACGCCCTGCTGACCGTCCTGCAACGCCTCATGCGCACGCCCTTGCCAATAGTGAGCGCGGGACAGGCTGATCGACGTCGAAACGCCGCTCTCCAACGTCTTGAAATGCGAGAGCGCCTTCTCTGGCTGGTTGAGCTTTCGGAGGGCGATCCAACCCGCGAGAAACTCCGATTCGGCGAAAGCCGTGCCGCGCGTTTCGCCGATAGATTGGGTAAGCCTATAGGCTTCCGAAAAGCGGCCCTCGTTGATGAGCCAATAAGCCATGAGGCGCTTTTCATTCCAGACGCGCTTGCGCCCTTCTTCAGTCGTGGCCGGACGATCCATCTCCAGGAATAGCGGCAGGGCGTATTCCTTCGACTTGCGCTTGCGACGCCAGCGCGCGCGCTCGAACAGAAATCCGGGATCATTGCGCAGATCGGCGGGAAGGGCGTTGACGGCCGTGTTTATGCCTGTGCGATTGCCGCCCAGCTTCATACGGGCATCCATCAGCTTGCGGTCGCGCGGTCCCATATGCGGCAGCAACGCCTGCGCCTTCGCGTATTGCGCTGTGCCATGCCAAATAAGGTGGTTGGCCCGCGCGGCGTGGTCGTCCTTCGACAGCTTGTTGGCGTAGCGTCTGAACAGCTCCTTCTGTCGTGTGCGCGTCAACTTGGAATCGCGCCACGCCGACTTTAGCCAGAGCGTCCCGTTGGTGTCGTCTCCGATGGAGAAGTAGGCGCGTGCCAGCGCAGCGCGACCTTCGCCCGACACGGGCTCTTGGCCCATGAACCAATCGATGGTGGAACGACCTGGCTTGAAGTTGTCGAATAGCTTGCTCTCGGCCTTGGCGCGGATGCCCGTCATGCGCGGCCAGTTGGAGAGGTCCTGCGTGGCATAGGTGAGGTAGTCCATCGGCGCTTGCGCATCGCGCGCGCTACGGAGCCACCGCAGCAGGTCCTTGGCTGTTGGATCGCTCACGCGGTCCTTCATTTGCTTGACCGTCTGCCAGTCGCCGCGGCGCGCCGCCGTCAGTCCCTTGCGCAGGAGTTTAGCGTCTGCGTCGTTGAGATATTGCGAAAGAGCAGGCGGCGCAGGTTTAACGCGGGGTGTAGGAATGACCTCGGCCTGGGCCTGTGCGGCGGGCAAGATACTAAGTGTGAGGCCAAGGGCCAATGCACTGACTAAAGATCGTCCCACAAACGCACCCTCTCCACCATAGTGCCGCCACGCTTGCGTGGTCCGCTTCAATCGGCATAAGCCGCGCACGAAATACATCCCAACGGCTGCCTCGCCGCGTAGTCGTGTGACCGGGCTAAAGGAAAGACAATTATGGTTAAAGGTTCCATAACAGCACTGGTCACGCCGTTCAAAAATGGAACGGTCGATGAGCAGGCGTTTCAAGACCACGTTGCGTGGCAAATCGACAGCGGAATTCACGGACTTGTGCCCTGCGGCACAACGGGGGAGAGCGCCACGCTCCGACATGAAGAACATAAGCAAGTCATCCGGTTATGCGTCGAGGCGGCAGACGGCCGTGTGCCCGTGATCGCTGGCGCGGGCTCCAACGAGACGCGTGTGTCGATAGAATATGCGCAAACGGCCAAGGAATGCGGCGCAGATGCTGCGCTGGTCGTGACGCCCTATTACAACAAACCGAGCCAGGAAGGCATCTATCAGCACTTCAAGGCGATCAGTGAAGCCGTTGATATTCCAATTATCGTTTACAATATTCCTGGGCGGAGTGTTGTGGATATCACGAATGAAACCATGGGCCGTCTCGCACAGCTTCCGACCGTCATTGGCTGCAAGGACGCAACCGGCGACATCGCACGCGTGCAGGGCCTGCGCGA
>CALDUL010000012.1 GCA_937923575.1 uncultured Algimonas sp. | reverse complement strand
ATCGAAGAGCTGATCGGCTGCCCGGTGAGCATGGTGAGCACATCGCCGGAGCGCGAAGACGTGATCCTGATGCGGGATCCGTTCAAGGCGATTTAGCGAACCCTTAGCCGCCACACCCAACAAAAAACCCGCCTCGCGGCGGGTTCTTCATTCAATTCTGTCTGTGCGCCCTATTCGGCTGCTGCAGCTTCCAGCGAAGCCGTGCCAGCGGCGACAGCTTTTTTCAGCTTCTTCGCCTTGGGCGTAAGCTTGTGGTTCTTCGTGCCGAGCAGGAAGCCGTCGAGGCCGCCTTTAAAATCGACGGTACGCAGCGTCTTGGCGGCGATGCGCAGCTTGTAGTCCTGGCCGAGCGTGTCGGAGCGCAGGGTGACGTTGCAGAGGTTCACTTCGAACCGGCGCTTCGTCTTGATGTTGGAGTGGGACACATTGTGGCCGCTCATCGGGCCGGTGCCAAGCAGGTCGCAGGTGCGGGACATCGATTTGCTCTTCGTTTGCGGTGTGCGGGAGTATTGTCCCACGAAAAAACCCGCCTTTGATGACGGGCACTATCAAGCGCTGGGCGATAGTGGCCGAGTCGCGTTCCGTCAAGCCTCCCAAACACTCGGGCGAGCAGCCTTTGGGTAGCGCAACGGGAACATCTTAAGCCTGAATAAGGTTTAATGAGGCTCAACCCAACTGTTCATGTGAGATGCAAGCCGGGCTGACTAATGAGAGGCCATGATGACCCGACTCAAAACCGTGCTCGCCACGACTGCGGCCGCGGCCCTGCTGGCGGCCAATGGCAGTGCGCAGCAATCAGCTCCTGTGCAGATTATCGACCAGGCGCGCAATATCGCCGTGCTGAACGCACAGAACCTGGGCGAGCGCAGCTACGACGCTGGCCGGGCGCCCGCGGATGCCACGCAGTTCGCCTTCGAACTTAAGGGCTATGTCTTCGGTATTCGCCTGATCAAAAGCCAGTATATCGGCTATGTCGGCGAGCGTGAATACGCGGCCTATGCGGATGCGAAGACCGCAGGGCTGGGTGCGTTGCTGAAGAAGATGGAAATCTGGGCGGTGACCAAGGGCCGCGTCGGCGCGGACGGCACGCTGCGCCCCGATTGGCATGTGCAGCAAAATACCGACAAGAAGAACCGCCGGGTCGAGATGAATTACGACAACGGCGCGCGCGGCATCGATGTCAACATCGTGCCCCCGCTTGGCAGTCAGGGCGTGCCCGCCGCGACCCCGGCCGAGCGCTTCTCCGCCATGGATACGCTCACCACCCTGCTCCATATGGCCAAGCCTGCGAGCGCGGATGAGCTCTGCACGCGCAGCGTTCCGGTGTTCGACAGCAAGCAGCGCTACAACCTGCGCCTTGAGCCCGTCGGATCTGATCGCGTGAAGTTTCTCGGCGACAAGCAGGAGGCGATCCACTGCCACGTCTATTACGAGCCCGTCGCCGGTTTTGACCCCGAAGACCTGCCGACTGACGAAGAAGCGGCGACGCCGGTCGATGTCTATTTTCAGTATTTCGACGAGGCTAATATGTATGTGCCGGTAAGGTTTTCCTACAAAGTCAGTGGGTTCAAGGCGATCGTGAAAGTAAGCGATCTGACAGTGATCGAAGCGAACACGGGACGTCTCGTGACTTACGGGGACTAGTCCAACAGCGCCTTGACCGCCGCTTGCGCCTTCGGATCAAACCCCGCAGCAAAGTGGTTCGCGTTCGGTAGCTCCAGATAGCGCACGTCGCGACCGTCGGCCTCCAACTCCGTTGCCAGGTCCCGCGCGAGCTCAACCGGCAGCACGCGATCCTTCCCGGCTCCAATCACCAGGATCGGCGCTTCGAAATCGGACAGCACATCAGGCGTGTCGTAGCGCGAGAGACTCTCGTCGAATGTCACGCGCAGCGGTACGCCGGTCGGCGTCCACGCCTTGGCCACCGCGCCGACGCTGGGAGCGGTGGTCTCCAGGATCAGCGCATCGGCCTCAGGGCTGCGCGCGGCGAGTGTGCTGCACACAAACCCGCCCAGGCTATGCCCCCAATAGATCAGCTCGCGCTCACCTGCCCGCGACTCGGCGAGCGCGACCAGCGCGTCAGCGGCCGCATCGATTGCCGCGACGCTGGGAGCACCGGCGCTGTCGCCATAGCCGGGATAGTCCCACAACAGCGCTTGGCCGTGCGGCACGATTTTGGAGGCATATTGCTGGCCCGACGAGCGGCGGTCGGCAGCGTTGCCGAAACAGTTGACGATGAGCGGGCCGGTGTCCGCGCCGAAGGTAGAAATAGCGAGGGTCTGTCCGCCAAGGTTGACGCGCTCATGCCGGACCTGCTCGAACCCGCTCTCCCCGCGCAAGGTGAGCGTGTCACGCGGGATGTGCGGGCGCGGCTGGAAAACGACGCCCTCGTCAATATGCAGCCCGCTGGCGAGCCCCGCTCCGACTCCCAGAGTGAGCACGGCAGCCACGCCGCCCAATATCTTGTAGCGCTTCTTCATGCCGCTTAGCTGTGGATTGCGCGGATGATCTGCAAGTTACGGATGCGTTAGCGGCCCACACAATGCGTGTCTGTCGCAGTCGCAATCGCCGTGCCTCTCCACTACATCCGTGACCATGCAGCCGATTCTAAAGGCCGTCCTCGGACCGACCAATACGGGCAAGACGCACTACGCTGTTGAGCGGATGCTGGGCCGGAGCTCGGGCGTGATCGGCCTGCCGCTGCGACTGCTGGCGCGCGAGGTCTATGACCGGATTGCTGCGCGTGTCGGCGCGGCCAATGTCGCACTGGTCACGGGCGAAGAGAAGATCGTCCCGCCGCATGCGCGCTATTTTGTCTGCACAGTCGAAGCCATGCCTGTGGACCGTCGCTTTGCGTTTGTCGCCATCGACGAAGTGCAATTGATGGGCAATCACGAGCGCGGCCATGTCTTTACCGACCGTGTCATGCATATGCGCGGCTATGAGGAGACGCTGTTTCTCGGCGCCGAGACCGCGCGAGACGTGATCCGCACTCTGGTGCCGGACGTGATGTTCGACCGGCGGGAGCGCTTCTCCGAGCTGAGCTACGCCGGCCCCACGCGCCTGAACCGCCTGCCCAAACGCTCCGTGGTCGTCGCGTTTTCGTCAAAGGAAGTCTACGCACTGGCCGAGGCGCTGCGGCGGCTGAGAGGCGGCGCAGCGGTCGTGATGGGCGGGCTGTCGCCCCGGACCCGCAATGCGCAGGCCGAGATGTTCCAAAGCGGCGAGGTGGATTTTCTCGTCGCGACCGACGCCGTCGGCATGGGGCTGAACCTCGACACGCACCACGTCGCCTTCGCGGGCCTCTCTAAATATGACGGTCGTCGCCGCCGCTACCTCCACCCTATGGAAGCCGCGCAGATTGCGGGCCGCGCCGGGCGCTTCCGCACCAATGGCACATTCGGCACGACGGGCGATTGCCCGGAAATGCCGGATGATCTGGTCGACAAGATCGTCCGGCATCAGTTCGAGCCGCTCCACTATGTCGAATGGCGCAATTCCGACCTCGACTTCTCCAGCCTCACCGGTCTGGTGGAGTCCCTGCATGCGCCGCGCCCGACCAAGCGCCTGCGCCGGATCAAGGGCGCAGAGGACGAGCTGAGCCTGGAACGCATGATGGCGATCCCGGAGGTATCCAACAACATCCATGTGCCCGCCCAGGTGCGCCAGCTCTGGGATGTCTGCTCTGTCCCCGATTTCCGCAACCTTACCATCGACGCCCATGTGAGGCTGCTCCAGGACATCTACCGTGCCCTTGTCAGTGGCGGCGGGCGGCTGAAAGACGACTTCATGGCGCGCAAAATCGGGCGCTGCGACGACACGACCGGCGATGTAGACACGCTATCCGCGCGGCTTGCGCGCATCCGCACTTGGACCTATTGCGCGTCCAAATCCAACTGGATGGCCGAGCCCGAGAAATGGGCGAGCGAAGCCCGCCGCGTGGAGGACGGATTGTCCGACGCGCTGCACGAAGGCCTCATCGCCCGGTTCGTGGACAAGCGGACGTCCAGACTGTTGAGAACGATTGGCGCGGGAGCGGACATGACAGCGTCTATCAAGGATGACGGCAGCGTCTTCGTCGACGACCAGATGATCGGCCATCTGCGCGGATTGCAATTCACGCGTGACGGAGGGGCGTCCGACCTTGAAGCCAAAGCGCTGGAAGCCGCCGCCGGTCAGGCCGTCAGCCCCGAAGTCGACCGCCGCCTGACGTCTATTGCCTCGGCGCAAACGGCCGTATTCACCCTGTCAGATCAGGGCGAGATTGTCTGGGGCGGCAATCCGGTCGGGCGCATTGCCAAGTCCGGCTCTATCTTCAACCCGGATGTGGAACTGGTCGGCGGAGAGCTGGGCAACGCGACCTTGCGCGACATGGCGCTGGAGCGGATGCGCGCTTTCCTGAAGAACGAGGTCGAGACCCATCTCGCGCCGCTGAAGACGCTCAAGGAACTCCAAGGCCGTGACGACATCCTGCCCGGCTCCAAGGGATTTGCCTATCTGGTGGAGGAAAACCACGGCTCGCTGGACCGCCGCGTACACGGCAAGACCGTGCGCGATCTTGGACCCGACGAGCGACGCGACCTGCGCGGTGCGGGCGTGCGATTCGGCCAGTACAATGTCTGGATGCCAGAGATGATCCGGCCCAAGCCCGCACGGCTGTTGAGCTTGCTGCTTTCCTACGGCGCGGGCGGCGACCGCAAACCGTTCATCCCATTCGCTGGCGTGACCTCCATCGCCAATGAGGGCGATCTGGCGTCCGAGCACTACGCGCCACAAGCGCTCGCAGTCGCGGGCTACCGCGCTGTTGGCCCGCGCATCGTTCGTTTCGATATTCTCGACCGCCTGGCAACGCAGGTTCGCGACGCGCAGGGGCAGTTCGAAAAGGTCGCGACCGACAAGCCCAAGCGGCCGACGTTCCAGATCATGGCCGAAATGCTCGCCATTCTCGGTAGCACTCATGCCGAAGTTCAGGGCGTGCTGCAGGCGCTGGGCTACAAGTCACGCACAGAGGACGCGCCGTTGGAGAAGCCAGTGGTGGCCGCAGAGCCTGCACCTGCGTCCGAAGCTGCTCCGGCGACGCCAACGCCCACTGCACCGACAGCTGCGGATGCGGCCGCCTCGGAGGAAAGCTCCGTCCCGGAAGTGCCAGCACCTGCCTCTACTCCGCCTGCCTCCGCCGAGATTCCGATTACCGATGCGCCCGCTCCCGCAACGCCGCAAACGCCCAAGCCGTCTAAACGCGAGCGGGGCCGCGCGCGTGCGCCGCTCAACGTCTATGTCCCGCGTGAGACAGCCGAAGACGGCACGACAACGGAGCTGCCCAATCTCGAATATTGGTCGCTCGCCCCGCGTCAGCGCAACGCTCAGCGCGGCGGCAATCGCAACCAGCAGCGTGGTAGTGGCGGTGGAAAAGGCCGCGGCGATTACCGCAGCAAGGCTTTCAAGGGCGGCAGGAAAGACCGCGGCCCACGAAAAGACCGCACTGGCCAGAGCTCCGGCGGCTATTCCGCTGGCAAGGCGCCGAGACCACGCAAGTCGATGGAGAACTCCCCCTTCGCTGCTCTGGCCGCCCTGCAGATGCCCGCGAAGAACGACGCCGAAGGCAAGGTCAAGGCCGACAAGTCAAAGACCGACAAGCCAGACGAGAGCAAGTCCTGAGCGACGACGCACTCACCTGCCGCCTCGACGTCTGGCTGTTTCGCACCCGGCTGTGCAAGTCGCGCGCGGAAGCGCAAGGGATCATCAACAAGGGCCGTCTGCGCCTGACCCGGGCGGGCGAAACGTCTCGGGTCAAGAAGCCGCATTATCAGGTGCGCCCCGGCGACCGCGTTTCCTTCATGCGGCACCGCGCGCTGACCGATGTGGAGGTCGTCGCCCCCGGCACGCGACGCGGCCCCGCGACCGAGGCGCGCACGCTCTATATCGACATGACAGAGGGTGCCGGAGATCACGATTAGGCGACAGCTACGCCCCGCGCCGCCTCGTCCTGTTGACAGTCAATCGCCCCGTCGCCAAAGCGCCGCCATGACCTATATTGTCAAAGACGAATGCATCAAATGCAAGTTCATGGATTGCGTCGAAGTCTGTCCCGTGGACTGCTTCTATGAGGGCGAGAACATGCTCGTCATCCATCCTGAAGAATGCATCGACTGCGGCGTCTGCGAACCCGAATGCCCCGTCGACGCCATCGTGCCCGACACAGAGGATGACCCGGACGGCAAGTGGCTCGCTATCAACACCAAATATGCCGACCTCTGGCCCGTCATCACGGTCAAGAAGGACCCACCCGCGGACCACAAGCAGTTCGAGGACGTGACCGGCAAGTTCGAGAAGTACTTCAGCGAGAAGCCTGGGGCTGGGGACGTCTAGGACCATAACCCTCGTTCTGATACTCCCCTCTCCCACAGCCCAAGGGCGGCGCGCCCGCCGATCAAATTGGCGGGTAAACTGAGCACGAGGTTCTCGGGCTAGCGTCCGCTAGGACCGTCCAGCAAAGCTGGAACCCGCCTTATGAGGCGGGACGAGCGCGACAGCGGTCGCATTCTATAGTCCAGGCTCAATCGCACCCTGCCCGCGCCCGCTACCTCCTGCCCCCTTCCTTTCGCTCGGCCCCTCGCCTACATCGTCACCTCACCCACGCGGACAAGCCAATCCCGGCTCGCTGTCATGAGGATACAACACGATCATGTTGACCCTGCTCTCCCCTGCCAAGAAAATGAATATGAGCGCCTATGCGGGCGCGGTGCCGGTCACACGACCGAGCTTTCGCGAGGACATTCGCGAGCTGGGCGCCGTCGCCAAGACGCAGTCCCAGGCCGATTTGAAGCGGCTTATGCATCTTTCTGACAATCTCGCACAGCTCAATGCCGAGCGTTTCGCCGCCTTCAGTCTCGACGACCAAGCCGAGGGTATGAAGCCTGCCGGACTGGCTTTTGACGGCGATGTCTATTGGGGGCTGGAGGCAAAATCGCTCTCGGACGCCGATCTGCATTTTGCGCAAGACCGCCTGCGGATCCTGTCCGGCCTCTACGGCCTGTTGCGACCCATGGACGAGATCCAGCCCTACCGCTTGGAGATGGGTACGAAGCTGGAAAATCCGCGCGGCAAGAATCTCTATGAGTTCTGGGGCGAACGATTGCGCAACAGGCTCGCAGATGAGCTGTCCGAGCATGACGATAGCACCGTGTTAAATTTGGCATCCAACGAATATTCCAAAGCCGCACGGCTGGGCGAGCTGGGCCATCCGGTGATCAATGTGAAGTTCATGGAGGAGAAAGACGGCAAGTCCCGGCCCGTGCAATATTACACCAAATTCGGCCGCGGCATGTTTGCGCGCTGGGTCATCCAGAACCGGATCGACGCAGCGTCCGAGCTGCCGCGTTTCGATGCGGGCGGATACAAACTGTCCGAAGAGCGTTCCACTGATACGGAGCTTGTGTTCGAGCGTCCGCAGCCTGCGCCAAAAAACAAGCGCTAGTCAGACAACTCGTCGAAAGTCCGCTGGATGAAACTCGCCTCACTCGACTTCGTCCAGCGGCATGTCACCACGCCGTTCGGTTTCACGCCGCGCGAATATTTGCAGATCGCGGCGCGGA
Source organism: uncultured Algimonas sp. (assembly GCA_937923575.1). GTDB lineage: Bacteria > Pseudomonadota > Alphaproteobacteria > Caulobacterales > Maricaulaceae > Litorimonas. The sequence continues at coordinate 48,899 of CALDUL010000012.1, read as the reverse complement.
CCTTTGGGCAGCTGAACAAGGACAATGTCCCCGTCGTGGCCGCAGGCGTGGCGTTTTTCGCCCTGCTGTCCATGTTCCCGATGATCAGTGCCATGCTGTCGATCTATGGCTATTTCGCCGATCTGTCGGACATGCAGAATATGGCCACCCTGCTCCGGCCGCTCATGCCGGAAGGCGCGTGGACGATCATTTCCGACCAGATAGCCTCGGTCATCAGCGCGCCAAAGCAAGAGCTGTCCTTCCGCTTTTTCTTTTCGCTGGGCCTGGCGCTCTACACGGCGGGCGCCGGTATTCGTGCCGTGTTGCGCGCGATGAACGTGGCATATGGCGAGGACGAAACTCGCAGCATCTTCGTGTTCTATCTGACGGCGGTGGGGCTGACGGTCGGACTCTTTCTCTTCGTCTATCTCTGCCTGGGTGTGATCGTTGTCATCCCCGCGATGCTCGCATATTTGCAGCTCGACGGCACGGCGAGCCTGCTGTCAGGTGTGCTGCCGTGGGTCGTGCTGGTGCTGGCCTTCGCCTTCGGCGCGGGTGTGATCTACCGCTTCGGTCCGGATCGCCGGCCGCCGAAGAAGCGCTGGGTGCTGCCCGGTGTCGTTTTCACGACGCTGTCCTGGCTCGCCATCGGCTGGGGCTTTTCGCTCTTCGTGCGCACGTTTGGCCGCTATGACGCCACCTATGGCGGCCTGTCCGCCGTCATCGTGCTGCTGCTCTGGTTCTGGCTGTCGGCCATGGTTGTGATTATCGGAGCCGAGCTGAATGCGGAGTTGGAGCGCCAGACGCTGGCCGACACGACGCGCGGGTTTGAGCGCGAGATCGGGATGCGCGAAGCCCGCATGGCGGACTTTCTGACCGTGGCCATGCGCCGCCTCTTCCCGGAGCGCTTTCCTCATGCGCCGAACCTGGCCGAGCAATTTATGGAACCGGACGCATCCGCCCCCGACGCGCCGACCGCGCCTATTCCGGTGGAAACCAAGGAGATCGTTAAAGCGCAGTTGAACGAAGTCATCGAACAAGCTCCCGACATCGATGCGTCCGAAGCACTGCGATCGGTTGCGGCGTTGAAGGTGACGCCGAAATGAGCGCGTCTAGACCGCGGGTTCGATGAGCTCCGGCCCGCGAGATCGCGAATTGCCAACGGAACGGCCAACTTCCCAGAAGATCAAGTCTTCGCCGTCCAGCTGCGTCTCCAGCAGCATGTTCGGGTCTGCGCCGTCCTGCTCATCTGTATCGAGCCAGTCGTCCCAATATTCCTCTGGCAGGCGAACGGGCATGCGGTGGTGGAGGCGCTCCAGCGGCCCATTGGCATCAGTCGTCAGTATCGCGCAGGACAGCAGCTCTATGCCCTCATCCACCCGCCAGCGGTCCCACAGCCCGGCAAAGGCCGTCATCGGCTCGTCTTCCACGCGGATGCACCACGGCACCTTGCCGCCCTGCTCGCCGGTCCATTCGTACCAATGGGTCACCGGAATCAGCGCGCGGCGTCTTTTCCACGGTGTGCGAAAGGACGGCTTCTTGGCCGCGGTCTCAGAGCGCGCATTGAAGAGCGGGCCGTATTTGCTCTCGCCCGGCGCGTCCTTGCTCCAATGCGGATGAAGTCCCCAACGCATGGGCACGATCTGACGGACCTTGTCTTCGTCCTGCGTAATTGCGGGCACAACTTGGGTCGGGCAGATATTGAAGCGCGGCTCCCAGGCCCAGCTATCGCCAATATGGTCCGTCTTCGCCTCAAACCGGGTCGCAATCTGGTCGAGATTGCCATCGAGAACATAGCGGCCGCACATGGGCGCGGGCGTAGCAGAGCGGCGGGAGCACGCAATGACGGAAACTAAGAGAAGGCACAGCGGACGGATCGACTGCGTCGGCGTCGTCTGCTTTCGCGGCGAGAGCGTGCTGCTGATCCGCCGCGGACAAGCGCCCAGAGCGGGCGAGTGGTCCCTGCCGGGAGGGCGCATAGAGCCGGGCGAAAGCGAACGCGACGCGGCGCTTCGAGAATTGCGCGAGGAGACCGGCGTGGAAGCGGAGCTCGGCGCAAAAGTGGCGGTCATCGACGCGGATTTCGAGGGTTTCTCCTACCGCCTGCACGACTACGCCGCGGATTGGATCAGCGGCGAGCCCGTCGGCGCCGACGACGCGCTGGAGGCGGCATTTGTAGAGATCGCACGGATTGGCGCGTTGGGCATGTGGGGGAAGACGGAAGAGGTCATCCGGGAGGCTTGGGCGTTGAGAAACCAGTCAAAGTAGTATGTCCCTTTCCCCGAGCAGGAGGAGCGACGGATCACTGATCCCGCCTCCCCTGCACCAACCCCCTCGCCTCGCGCGGACAAACCCGCTAACCTCACCTTATGCGTGCGTTCGCCCTCATCGCTGTGCTGCTCCTGCTGCCTGTCCCGGCCGTCGCCCAGGATTCGGCTGCCGATCGCCGACGCGCGGCGCTGGAGGCGCGAGAGCGCGCGGAGCTTCGCGTCGAGGAAGGCATGGTCACCATGACGTCGCTGATCGAGGCGATGGCCAAGAACCTCGGCCAGCTGCACTATCTGCGCACGCTCTGCTTCGGTCAGGACGATCAGCGCTGGCGCGATTACATGGCGGAGATGCTGTCCATCGAAGCACGCACGGACGCCGAGGTCCGCCGCGAGCTGACGCGCGCCTTCAACGCCGGCTTTTATGAAGAACAGGGCCGCCACGACGCGTGTAACACATCCGTCAGCGCCGACGTCGCCGCTCTTGCGGAAAATGGCCGCTCCATCGCGTCGATGTTGGGCGATCCTTACCGGGATGCGCGCTGATGGCGGGTTCGCTCATCATTCGGGTTCTGGTTCCAATCCTGGCGGCGGGCGCGCTGGCCGCATGCCAGAAGGTGCTGAAAGACGCCCAGCTGCGCCCTCTCGCGACACTGGTCGGGACGGAGTGGGGGCTGCAGGATGACGGCCGCTTCGTGGCCTTCAAGATGGGCGGCGAAGTCGTCGGCTCCGGCGGCTGCAACAATTTCTTCGGCTCCTTCACACAAGACGGCCGCGCGCTGAGCTTCGGCCCGCTGGCGTCCACCAAGAAGGCCTGCCCTCAACCCATCATGGACGGCGAACGCGAATGGTTGGATCTGCTGCGCAAAGTGCGGGCGGCAGAGGCAAACCATATGGAGCTGACGCTCTATGGCGAGGGCGAAGAAGTGCTGGCGACGCTGCGTCGGAAGGACTGGGATTGAGAGTAGGCGAGCGCCCATTAGGGGAAGGGCTATCGTTACACCCAGAGAGACTTAAACTTTAGCGCTGAGACCGATTTCGGCGATGCATCACAGAGTGTGACTCAGCGATTTCTGTCTCGATGACTGTTCCCATCATCATGATGAGCGGACGGACTCACTCAGGGAATGCTTTACTCTGGCTGCGAGAGCCGCCGCACGATCTGTATCTGTATGGGACTTACTGCCAGCGACAGCGCAATGACGGACAGGGAGAGCTGGTAGCCCACGCCCGTAATAAGTCCCGTCGTAGCACCCATGGCGGCCAGGACAAAGCTGAACTCTCCGGGCTGAGCGAGCAAAGCACCCGCATAGAGAGACCGGCGCATGGGATACCCCGCGATTTTGTAGATCAACGTGTTGAACACCATGCTGGACGCCAGCACGACGAAGACGAGCAAGGCAATGATGCCGATGCGGTCCCAGATGAAGGACAAGTCGAGCAGCAATCCGATCGAGACAAAGAACAGACCTAGAAATACGGTACGGAAGGGCGCAAGCGCGGTCGTCGCCCATTGTGTGGACTTGGCCGCGCCGATGATGAGCCCGCCTGCAAACGCCCCTATCGCCGTCGATAGTCCGAGCGCCGCACCGAGCCAGCCCAAGCCAAAGCACAGGGTGAGCGCGCCGAAGACCTGCATCTCCGGAGCTTTGCTGACCATGTTTGCAAATGGGAGCCTGATCGATTTTCCAAGGCTGATCCAGATGATAAGACCTGTCAGGGCAACCCCGCCGATGATCTGAGTGACCAGTTGTGTTGCCGACACCTGGTCGGAGCCGGTCGCCAACACGCCCAGGGCTATGATCATAGCAATGGCGGCGATGTCTTGGACGATAAGAACCCCGATCGTGTCCTGGCCGAATTGGGTTTGCGTTTCCCCGTAATCTTCCATGAGCTTGAGGACGACGGCCGTGCTGGAGAGCGAGATGACAAAGCCCAGCAAGAGGCTGCGCATCGGTGGCCAACCGAAGACAGCGCCGATCGCGAAGCTGAGGGCGAGGCAAAGCGCGATCTGAACCACCGTGCCGACGACGGAGACGCGCCACCCCTTGATGAGACGGGTCGGATGCGTCTCCATACCAACGAAGAACAACAAAAGTGTCACGCCCAACGCCCCGAGACGTTCGACAGGTTCGCCGTCCTCGATCAGGCCTAGCCCCGACTGGCCGAGAAGCACGCCTGCAATGACATAGGCGATGACATGAGGTTGCTTTAGAAGTTGCAGACCCAGACCGGTCGCAAATATGACCAGCAGCGCGAGCGCGGTCGGTTGTAGAAACGGGTCGATGGTCACGCCTGCAACCTTACGCCGTTTCGGCCTGTGTTGTCTTGGCCACTTCAGCCAAAACAAGTGTCGTTATCGTCGCCTCGATGTTTGTCACTCGCTCGGTCGAGCAGTGAATGGTCGCGTTAAAGACAATTTTTCCGAGCGCCGCCATCTCGACGGTGAGGGATGGATCTCCGGATGGTCGGTTCGTCTGCAACAGCTTTTGGCTCTTCGCCCAGTGTTCTTTTGCGCGCTCCTGCGTGTCAGCGCTTAGCTGCGCGAGGCGCGCGCACACGTTCTGTAGCCAGCTGAGCGCGATAGTCTCCATGAGGATCTTCTAAGCTATCGCTAGAGCATAGACGAGACAAACCTCACGAAAGCGCGGGCCGCGTTGCTCGTCCATCCCAACAAGATGCCCCCGATCTTTTGAAATGGGAGCAGTGTGGTCGAAGAGGGCAAAGGACGACAAATATTAGGCTTAGTCTATAGGATTGGAGAGAGCAGCTCTGGAGATGTCACGCGTTGACGCACGCCGTAGCTCTTTGTTCGGTTGAACACGTTGTCAGCCTTGGCGCAGCGGTGCAGCGAGTTGACGTCAAATTTTGCACATCGCGGACACGCGCCTCACCTCACCTTCGTCGGCGAACAGACGGACTCGTGATATCTTGGCCCGGTCGCGGATCCGCGGAGGGAGAGGCCGCGCCGAATGGCGTCGGACAGGCACTGACTATCGGCCCGAAAAACGCACGTTGAGTGTCGGCCATCAATCTGCTTGTGCCGAGATTTACCTTGTGATTGGAGCGTGACGTGATCTGCTGCCCTCCGCAAGCCGATCCCAAGTTTGAAAGACATGAATATGGCTGAAAGACGCGATATCGCCGTGATCGGTCTAGGTACGTTCGGCACAGCCGTCGCCAAGGAACTGACGCGTATCGGGGACAATGTCACCGGCATAGACCGCGATACCGCGCGTATCACGAAACTGGACGGCAAGATCGACAGCGTCGTCCAGGCGGATGCCACCGACATCAAGGTACTTCGACATATCGGTGTCGAGAATTTCGACAGTGTCATTGTGGCCATTGGGGAGGATATGCAGAGCAGCCTTCTCACGATCCTCGGGCTTAGCGAGGCCGGATGCAACAATGTCTATGTTAAAGCCCAAACCCCGGAACATGCGCGCATTCTGAAAGCCATGGGCGTCAGCAACTTGCTCGAACCCGAGAAGAGTTTTGCGAGGCGCCTCTCACATTTCCTGCACAATCCCAAAGTGCTCGATTATCTGGAGCTCGGCGGCTCGCATGTCATTGCGACGTTGGGCGCTCCGATCGGAGGGGCCTTCCGGACAGCAGACGAGATTCCGTTCAACGCTCACAACTTGACTTGCATCGGCATCGATACTGGCGAACGGATCATTCTCGATCACGTGTCGGATCACGCGCTCAACGTCACGGACCGCCTAATTGTCGTGGGCGACCGGGCTGACATCAACCGTTTTGCAAAAGTAGGCTAGGCCTTGAAGCTTTCCATCCCCGCGTGGCTCGTCGTCATTTACGGCAGCTGGATCGCTGCGGGCACGGCACTGTTGAAGCTGCCCTTTGCATCCACGTCACCCGTCGGGTGGGTGGATGCTTTCTTCACCTCCGTATCAGCCGTGACTGTCACGGGGCTAATCACCGTGGACACGAGCACGGTTTGGACGATGTTCGGCCAAGGCGTCATCATGCTGCTGATTCAGTTTGGCGGTCTCGGCTTGATTACCTTCGCCGTCTTCGTACTGGCCTCGGTCGGAGCGCGAATAGGTGTCTCCAAGCAGCGCTACCTCGCGGAAGAACTTAACATCGACTCGATGAGCGGATTGATTCCGTTCGTGCGACGCATCCTTATCATCTTCGTATTCTGCGAACTGATCGGAATGGCGCTGATCGCGACGCAGTTTGTGCCGGAATATGGCTGGGGCATGGGCCTTTGGCACAGCCTGTTCCATTCCATCTCGGCCTTCAACAATGCGGGCTTCTCGACCTTTTCCGACAGCTTGATGAGCTGGGTTGGCAATCCGGTCATCGTCTGGGTCATCAGCCTGCAGTTCATACTCTCCGGACTGGGCTTTCTCGTTTTGTCCGAATTGATGCGCGAGCGCCGCTGGCGTCGCCTGTCGCTGCACAGTCGGCTTATGCTGATCGGCACCCCTCTGCTTATCGCCACGGGTGTCGGAGGCTATGCCGCGCTGGAGTGGACCAACCCAGCGACGCTTGCCGGGCTCGACGGCATTGGCGCCAAGCTTCAAGCCTCGTGGTTCGAGGGCGTGACGCCGCGCACGGCCGGGTTCAATGCCATGGACACGGCCGGCGTGCGAGATGCGACTGCGCTGTTGACCATCGTGCTTATGTTCATCGGCGGCGGGGCGACGTCGACGGCCGGCGGCATCAAGGTCACGACGGCCTTTGTCCTTCTGCTCGCGACGATCGCCTTCTTCAAACGGTCCGGCACGATCACGATCCAACGCAACCAGATCGGGCCGAGCGCGGGCCTCAAGGTCATGGCATTGCTTTTCGTTGGCCTGATGCTGATCTTCATCGCGCTCTTCACACTCGTCGCCACGCAGGAGTTGGATTTCCTCGACGCGGCGTTCGAGGTGTTCTCCGCCTTTGGCACGGTGGGCCTGTCGCGCGGCGCGACAGGAGAACTCGACACCGTCGGCAAGCTGACCATCTGCGTCGTGATGTTCCTCGGCCGCCTTGGACCGCTGACACTCGGTTTTCTTCTTGCGACGAAAACGCCCCCGCGGCTTCACTATCCCGAGGGGCGTGTATATTTCGGATGAGGTCGGAATAGTTCTGACCGGCACGGATTGCGTGTTAAGCGCATGCACGAGCGGTCTTGCAGATGTCGGAGCTCATCGTTGCAAGAGCCGATGCGCCTATGGTCGCTGTAGTTTCCATGCGGGGCTAAGATTGTCTGGTTTGAGGGGGCAATCGGCACTCTCCCGGATCGCAAACAAGGTGCGCCCACTCTACTGAGAATGGCGTTGGCCACCTGTCTGAGTTTTCGACAGTCACACCATCGTCAATCTTGGACGGAGCCTTCTGTCCTGAAATTAGCCGAACCGTGTCCGATAGACGGCGGGTGAACAGACACATGTTACCCCGATCGAAGCTTTCAGTGCTGCCGACGCCAAGGTGTCGCGCGAGACCAGCACGCTTTTATGCTCGGTCAGGGGACCTCAGATGTTGCGGTCTTGAACCGCATCATCTGACCACTCGCAGAACGCCGTCTCCTCCTACACACAAGAAAAAGCCGCCCCGGGTATCCCGGAGCGGCTGGTTTTGTTGCGTTTTCCGCGCACGGCACGCGTCCATTCGCTAGAGCTTGCGGCGCTTACGCGTCCTCCTTCGGACTTTCAGACCCCTCGTCCTTTGGCGTCTTCGGTTTGGGAGCCGGGACGAACTTGAACGTCAGGTTCTTGTCCTCTTTCTTTCGGTCCACGCCGACCTTGACCAGGCCGCCATATTTCAACTTTCCGAACAGGATCTCGTCAGCCAGCGGCTTCTTGATGAACTCCTGAATCGTGCGGCCGAGCGGACGGGCACCGTAGCGCTTGTCATAGCCTTTTTCGGCCAGCCAGGCGTTGGCACCCTTCGATAGTTCGAACTCGATCTTGCGATCGGCCAGCTGAGCTTCCAGCTGGATGACGAACTTGTCGACGACACGCGCAATGTGCTCCTTGGACAGCGGTGCGAACATGACCACGGCATCGAGGCGGTTGCGGAATTCGGGCGTGAAGCGGCGCTTGATCGCGGCCTCCTGCTCGTCATCCTTCGTGCCCCGGCCAAAGCCGATGCCAGCCTTGGCCGCGTCGGCTGCGCCCGCATTGGTCGTCATGATAATGATGACGTTGCGGAAGTCGACCTTGCGACCATTGCTGTCGGTCAGGAATCCATTGTCCATCACCTGCAACAGGATGTTGTAGATGTCCGGATGGGCCTTCTCGATCTCGTCAAGCAGCAGCACACAATGCGGGTTCTGATTGACCGCATCGGTCAGAAGACCGCCCTGATCATAGCCGACATAGCCCGGAGGCGCCCCAATCAGGCGCGACACCGTGTGGCGCTCCATATACTCCGACATATCAAACCGGAGCAGCTCCAAGCCCTGCGTCATGGCGAGCTGGCGCGCGACCTCGGTCTTGCCGACGCCCGTGGGGCCAGCGAAGAGGTAGGAGCCGATCGGCTTGTTGGGCTCGCGCAGACCGGCACGGGACAGCTTCACAGCCGCCGCGACCTGCTCGATGGCGCTATCCTGGCCGAACACCATGCGCTTGAGGTCCTGTTCCAGCGAGGCGAGAGCTTTCTCGTCATCGCGGGAGATGGACTTGGGAGGAATACGAGCGATCTTCGACACGACGGCCTCGATCTCCTTGACGCCGATGACGGACTTTCGCTCGTCTTCCGGCACCAGCTTGGTGCGCGCACCCGCCTCGTCGATGATGTCGATGGCCTTGTCCGGCAGCTTCCGGTCCGTGATGTGACGGACCGACAGGCGCACGGCCTGTTCGATGGCTTCGGGTGTGTACTCGACCTTGTGGAACTCCGCGAAGTAAGGCGTGAGGCCCTGCAGGATCTTCACCGCATCGTCGGACGTCGGCTCGGACACGTCGATCTTCAGGAAGCGACGGGACAGCGCGCGATCCTTCTCGAAGTGCTGACGGTATTCCTTATAGGTCGTCGAGCCCATGCAGCGCAGCTTGCCGCTCTGCAGCGCGGGCTTCAGCAGGTTGGACGCATCCATCGCCCCACCGCTCGTTGCGCCCGCACCGATGATGGTGTGGATTTCGTCGATGAACAGAATCGCGCCGGGCGTGTCCTGCAGCTTGGTCACGACAGCCTTCAGCCGCTCCTCGAAGTCTCCGCGGTAGCGGGTACCAGCGAGCAGCGCGCCCATATCGAGCGAGTAGATCGTGTTGTCAGCCAGCACATCCGGCACGTCGTCATTGACGATGCGGCGCGCGATGCCTTCGGCGATGGCGGTCTTGCCCACGCCTGGATCCCCCACCAGCAGCGGGTTATTTTTGCGGCGCCGGCTCAGCACCATGATGCAGCGCTCGACCTCGTCAGCGCGACCGATCAGCGGATCGATGTCGCCGTCTCGAGCCTTCTGGTTGAGGTTGACCGTGTATTCGGCCAGCGGATCCTTGGCGTTGGAATCTTCGCCGTCCTCGCCTGCGCCTGTCGGAGCCTTGGCTTGCGTCTTTTCGCCGTTCTTGCCGATGCCGTGGCTGATGTAGTTCACGGCGTCATAGCGCGTCATGTCCCGCTCCTGCAGGAAATAGACGGCGTGGCTCTCGCGTTCGGCAAAGAGTGCGACCAGCGCATTGGCGCCCGTCACTTCTTCGCGGCCGGAGCTCTGCACGTGGATCACGGCCCGCTGGATCACCCGGTGGAAACCGGCGGTCGGGCGTGCCTCTTCGAACTCTTCGACGACCAACGAGGCGAGGTCCTCGTCGAGATAGCGCGTCACGTCTGCGCGCAGGGGTTCAATATCGACACCACACGCCTTGATAACGGCGGCGGCGTCCTGATCATCCAGCAGCGCGAGCAGCAGATGCTCCAGCGTCGCCAGTTCGTGTTTACGGTCACTGGCGAGCGTCAGGGCGCGATGGATGGTTTCTTCCAAGACTGGAGAGAATGATGCCATAATTAGCCTTCCTTTCGACTATCCGACTTGGGGAGGCGGATGGACCTTTGCAACGCCCCGAATGCGGCGATCTGCGCACCGTTTCGTGAAATCGATGTCACAGCTTTAACGTGGGTCAAGCCCAGCGCCATGTGGCGGTATGTCCGAAGAGATCGGGGCGGCGTAAGCGCAAAGGCTCGCTCCCGGACAGTCGCCGGGAGCCCCTCTCGGATCAGGAAAAGCGCTATGCCTTCTCCAGGGTACATTGCAGCGGATGCTGATTGCGCCTCGCTGCGTCCATGACCTGCGCCACCTTGGTCTCGGCGACCTCGAAAGTATAGACACCGCAGGTCCCGATCCCGCTCTGGTGGACGTTGAGCATGATCTGCGTCGCCTCTTCCTGCGTCTTCTTGAAGATGCCCATGAGGATCGAGACGACGAATTCCATCGGCGTGTAGTCGTCATTCATCAGCAGCACGCGGTACATGGCGGGCTTCTTGGTCTTTTCGCGGACCTTGGTCGCAACGCCGCGTTCCACACCCTCATCACCGCCCGGCGTGTTGGGCGCTTGCTTATCGGGTCCGAGGGTGGGCGAGATCATATCGCAGCCAAATAGTGGGCGAAGAGTGATTTGCCTAGGGGAGGTATGTGTACATAACGTTTCATTAACCACGCACGCCCTAGCCGCGTCTCATGAGGGCACTTCTGACCATATTGCTGATGTTGTGGAGCGCCCCTGCCTTCGCAGATGGGCGCTATGCGTCGATCATCGTGGATGCGGACAGCCTCGAAGTTCTGCACGCGCGCGATATCGACGGCCCGCGCCACCCGGCGAGCCTGACCAAGATCATGACGCTCTACCTGACATTCGAGGCCATTGATGCAGGCCGCATCCGCATGGACACACCGCTGAAAGTCTCCGCAAACGCGGCACGCACGCCGCCGGTAAAAATGGGCCTGAAGACCGGACAATCGGTCAGTGTCGAGACGCTCGTGCAGGCCGTCGCCGTTCGCAGTTCCAACGACGCCGCTGTCGTGCTGGCCGAAGCGCTGGCAGGCAGCGAACAGGCCTTCGCGGCGAAGATGACCGACACAGCGCGCAGCCTCAAAATGCAGCGCACGACCTTCCGCAATGCCAACGGCTTGCCCAATGACGACCAGATCACGACGGCACGCGATATGGCAAAGCTCGCCCACGCCACCCTCACCCGCTTTCCGCAGCACTATCACTATTTCGGCCAGACCGAGTTTCGCGGCCGCAGGTCGACCAACGCGTTGCTGGTCCGCCCGGATGTGGACGGCTTCAAGACCGGCTACACCCGCGCCTCAGGACACAATCTCGTCATCAGTGCCGTGCGGCAGATGGACGGTCGCCCGCGCCGCCTGATCGCGGTGGTGCTGGGCGGAGCATCCAAGACCTCTCGCAACACCCATATGGAGGAGCTGATCGAGCGCGGCTTCGACGTCATGGCCCAGATCGATGCGCCGCCCGCGCAGCCCCGCCGCATTGTGCGCCGCGAACCCGTAGAGGCCAAGACCACGCCGATCATGGCGAGCGCGCAATCTGGCTGGGCCGTCCAGATCGGCGGCTACGCCAGTCCCGCCGAAGCCGCCATCCACGCCGAAACCTTGCTACGAGCCGCGGGACAAGGACGCGTCGCGCGCCGCAGCGGTCACGCCAATGGTCGCCCGGTCCACGCCGCGCGTGTCGAAGGCCTAAGCTCCGCACAAGCTCGACAGCTCTGCGCCGACCACGCCGCAATCCTCTCGACGTCCGCGCGCCGATGCATGGTTCTCTCCGGCGGATAGACGCGCTAGGGGGCGGCCATGGGCTCCACCATCCAGAACGCCATCGCTACTTTCCCGCTCTGGGCGGCGCTAAGTCTAGCCGTCGGAATCATGATGATACGCTGGCACAAGCAGAGATCCGAGCGAGACGGCGGAGACAACGAATGACCAACCGCAATCAGCCCGCCACCATTCGTTCGCTTTCGAGCCTGCGCACGCGCGTGCGGGCATTTCGCAGCGAGGGTGACCGCATCGCATTCGTACCGACGATGGGCGCGTTGCATGAGGGGCATTTGTCGCTGATCCGGCTGGCGAAACGGCGGGCCGAACGGGTCATCGTGTCAATCTTCGTCAATCCGACCCAATTTGCGCCGGGCGAGGATTTCGAAGCCTATCCACGCGACCTGAAAGCGGATCGAAAGCTGCTGGCCGGGTTGGGCGTGGACATCATCTACACGCCCAGTCGCGATCACATGTATTTCGACGACCATTCCACCACTGTACGTGTCGGTGGTGTGGGCGATAATCTGGAGACAGATCACCGCCCGACGTTTTTTCACGGGGTCGCGCTGGTCGTCGCCAAGCTGCTGAACCGCGTACAGCCGGACTCCGCCGTTTTTGGCGAGAAAGACTATCAGCAATTGGCCGTCATCCGGCGTCTGGTGCGCGATCTCGACATGCCGTTGGACATCATCGGAGCCAAGATCGCGCGGGACGGTCATGGCCTCGCCTTGTCCTCGCGCAACCGATATTTCGACGACGCTGGACTGGAGACCGCACGCGCGCTCAACGGTGTGATGTTCGGTGCCAAGACCCGGCTGGAGGACAAGCAGTCCGTCGAAGCGACGCTGGATTGGGCGGCGCGCGCGCTGCTGGATGCCGGTTTCGCCGCCGTCGACTACGTCAGCCTGGCGGATGCGGAAAGCCTCGCGCCAATTACGCGTGGCCCGATCGAGCGCCCCGCCCGGCTGCTCATCGCGGCGCATTGCCCTGCCCCGGATCGCCTGGTCCGCCTTATCGACAACTGCGCCGTGGACCCGACATGATCACGCTTCACCACCTGGAAAACTCCGCGTCCATTCGCATTCTCTGGCTGTTGGAGGAGCTTGGCATAGAGCATCAGCTGGTCATGTATGACCGCGACCCGGTAACCATGCTGGCGCCGGACGAATTCAAGGCGCTGTCGCCCTTTGGCACCGCACCGCTGCTGACCGACGGCGATGTCGCGATTAGCGAGAGCGCGGCAATCATCGACTACGTCCTGGACCGCGCACCCGAGAGCGATCTACGGCCCGGTCCGGATGATCCTCTACGCGCCGATTATCTCTTCTGGTTCCACGCGGCCGGAGCGACGGTGCAGCCGCTTCTGACCACGCAATTCGTGCACGGAATTGCGGGCGAACGCGCGCCGTTCATCGTGCGCGGCGTGGCCAAAGGCGTGCTGGGCGCGGTGGACAAGGCCTTCACCGGACCGCGGCTGAAAGCGGCATTATCTGCACTGAACGAGCAGCTGACAGTTCATGACTTTATTGCGGGCAACCGCTTCACGACCGCCGACATCGCCTTTGGCTACACGCTCTATATGGCGCGGTTGCGCGAGGGGTTGCTCGACCCCTACCCCTCCGTCACGGACTATGTGGAACGCATGGTCCAGCGCCCCGCATGGCTGCGCGCGCTGGAGCGTGACGGTAAATTCGTGGGATTGCCCCGCTAGCGAGGCCCGGTTTCCTCAGCCGAGAGCGACCTGGACGCCATGCGAATCGGACAGGCTGCCCATCGTGCGATTGAAGGCTTCGAGGATGTCTTCGCGGCGCACGGGTTTGGCGATGGTGTCATTCATCCCGATGTTCCGGCAGATGCGCATCTGCTGATAATCCGGGTCGGCCGTCAGTGCGATGATGATGACATTGGCATAGGTCTTGTTGGACGAGCGGATTTCCATCGTCGTCTCGATGCCGTCCATGACGGGCATGTGAATATCCATCAGTACCACGTCGATATGCACGGTGTTCAGAACCGCGAGACCTTCTCTGCCGTGATTGGCGAAGTGTAGCTGCGATACACGTGAACCGATCAGGCGCTCGACAACCTTCTGATTGATCGGATTATCCTCAACGCAGAGAACCGACAGCCCCTCGAACGGCAGGCGCGGCACCTCGGCTTTGGGCGCTGGCTGCTGCGAAGCGGAGGCAGCAGCGGTCGGCGCTGCAGGAGCTCCGGTGGCGGCGACATCTATCGTAGCCGCTGCAGAATTTTCGTTCAAAGCAGCTTGCGGATCGAATGGCAGCATCAGCACGAAGGCCGATCCCTTGCCCGGAGTTGACCGCACCGTCAGCGACCCGCCCATCAGCACAGCCAGCTGGCGCGAGATCGACAGGCCGAGCCCGGTGCCGCCATAGCGCCGGGAAATGGTATCGTCGGCCTGATTATAGGCGTTGAAGATCTTGCGCTGTTGCTCTGGCGTCATACCGATGCCGCTGTCCTGCACGATCAGCGCGAGATGAGGACGACCCGCGTGTTCGACCTTGCGTGCCGCCAATATGACGCGGCCTTTTTGCGTAAATTTCACCGCATTGGACAGCATGTTGTCGAGGCATTGGCGGACGCGGAAATTATCGAGCGGCAGGCTTTCAGGAACATCGTCCGCCATGCCCACTTTGAACTCGAGACCCTTGGCAGTCATCTTCGCGCGCCAGGTCCGCATACAGCTGTTGATCAACACTCGCGGATCAAAGGGCTCGAAATCTGCCTTCACTGTACCCGAAGAAAGCTTGGCGTGATCAAGCGTATGCGTCAGCAATTGACTGAGATTGTCGGCAGCGGCCTCAATATCTCCGACCACATCGCGGACGACCGGGGACATGTCCTCGTCCTGCAGGCTATCCGCCATACCGATGATGGCGTTGAGCGGCGTGCGAATTTCGTGGCTCATCCGGGCCATGAAATCTTCTTTTTGCGCGGCCGTGTCCTGCGCTTCCTGCAAATCCTCACGCGCCTTCATGTCATCCGTAATCTCGATAACAAAAGCCGTCGCTTTGACGCGCGTGCCATCCGGTAGCGTCTGGACTTCGCCGATGGAGCGCTGCCACATCACGCCTTCGGCCTCAGTCACGACACGGTAGGTTAGGTCAAATTCGCCCAAACCGGAGACGATATTCTGCCAATCCGTGGCCATGCGTGCGACGTCGTCCTTGTGAATAATCGCGAACAGGCCGCGCTCGGCGATCTGCGCGCGCTCCTTGTCCGACAGCCGCGCATTGACGCTGTCGGAGAATGAGAACGCTCCCGTGCGCAAGTCCATTGACCAATAGCCCGCACTTGCCGTGTTCATGGCGTAGCGCAGCATGGCGCGGTCTTCGGCAACGTCCGTGATATCGCGCAGAACCGACAGGATCGTTCCATCGCCGGGAAAGAAACTTTCCAGCAAGACCATCGCGCCATCGGCGCGGGTCGTCATGTTTTGCAGGCGTACTTCCGTGTTGGACGCGAGCATGCCGCGCAGGGCGTCGGCCAATTCGTCATTTTTCATGAAAATATTGCCGTCGAGATCGCGCAGATCGAGGGCTTGCATGATTTCGATCATCGATTGGCCGACAATGCTGTCTTTTTCACCGAAGCCAGAAATTCGCGCGAAATTGCCATATACCGCCGAGACATTGCCGTCTTGCCCTGTAAAGACGCAGGCACTGTCGGTGGCGGCGACGACCTTTGCGACGAAGTCGGCGTCCAACTTTGGCTCTTGCAGGGCTGACGATGCGTTTGTTCTGGTTTTGACCGACCGAGTTATACCGCGCATAGTATCAGTCCCCCTGCAGCCCGCAGGGCCGCACTTTCCCAAATCTGGGGCTGCCCATCCCATCAGGCAGCTTATTTTGGTAACGGGGTTGGCAGGATTGGGTTAACGCTAACCTAAGGGTACGCCTCCGGGCTGCTAAACCCTCGTGCCAATGCCACAACGCCCTTAGCAAGGGGAAGTTCCCGAAAATTAATGCGCTATTTCAAGGTTTTTGCCATGCGGTAGAGCGGCACAGCTACTGCCCCGCCCTCGTCCATAAAAGCCTCTTCGACGGCATAGTTGCAGGACAGGTAGAACGGCTTTCCCGCCTCGGTTGCTGCCATCTCCATAGCCGTAAAGCCTCGCCCGCGAGCGGCCTGCTCCCCGGCTGCAATGACCATGCGGCCGACTCCCCTACGCGTGTGTTCGGGGTGGGTGTACATGGCGCGGATGCGGGCGCGCTCGGTTGCCGGATCGAGCGGCCTGGCGCTACGCCCGGCCGAGTGGTTGCCACCGTAGAGCGTCGCGCGATACGACCA
The DNA here is from genome assembly GCA_937923575.1 of uncultured Algimonas sp. Classification (GTDB taxonomy): domain Bacteria; phylum Pseudomonadota; class Alphaproteobacteria; order Caulobacterales; family Maricaulaceae; genus Litorimonas. The sequence goes on along the minus strand of CALDUL010000012.1, from coordinate 32,612 downwards.
GCCGCCACATCCGACGAGCTCCGCCTTGTCGCCGCTCATGTCCTCGACGCAGAAATAGGTCCCGTCCTCTATCAATTGCGTGTCCAGACCCATAGCGGCCTGGCTCGCCTCGACCTGAACGGGGGTGAGGAAGGCCTGCTGCAATTCCATGATCGCGCGTTGCTGCAACGCGCTGATCGCATCGACATCATCCAGCGTCGCAAGGCGCAGACGCAGGACAGCGTTTGGCGGGACGGCACGTGTCTGGGTCATGGATTTTCGGCCTTTCAGATGGCTGCGTGGCGGTCGCGACATATGTTGCACGAAAGCAACAGGTTCACGAGGATTTTGCCTTATGCGGACGGAGCTTATTGCGAAAGTGTCATAAAGACGTATGGCGCGGCAGGTTTTGCCCGCTTGGAAACCACAAACACCGGATGCGACCATCGTATAATCCGGCAGGCGCAGGGGGCGAGATTGAGGGAAGAAACACACCAGCAAGGATTTGCAATGAAAGACCTGAATTTGAAGGCACTCCTGGCCATGGGCGCATCCAGCGCCATGATCGCCACTGCCATGAGCACCGGCGCGCTTGCCCAAGACTCGCTCGAAGACACGATCGTCGAGGACGAGATCATCACGATCGGCACGCGTCGCCTGCAGCGCTCCGCCGCTGACACGCCTGCTCCCGTGGATGTCATTTCCGGCGTCGAGTTCACACGCAACGCATCCGACGATGTCCAGGACCTGCTGCGGACTTCGGTTCCTTCGTTCAACATCAACGCCCAGCCGATTTCTGACGCCGCATCGATCGTGCGTCCGGCCAACCTGCGCGGCCTCTCGCCCGACCAGACGCTGGTCTTGGTCAATGGCAAGCGCCGTCACCGCGGTTCCGTCATCTCCTTCCTGGGCGGCGGCATTTCCGATGGTGCACAAGGCGTCGACATCTCGTCCATCCCGTCCATCGCGCTGAAGCAGGTCGAAGTCCTGCGTGACGGTGCATCCTCCCAATATGGTTCGGACGCCATCGCCGGCGTGCTGAACTTCGTGCTGAAGGACAGCCCCGAAGGCGGCACGTTCGAAGCCAAATACGGCCAGACCTATGCCAATGACGGCGAAAACTGGCGTCTTTCGGGCAATATCGGCCTGCCACTTGGTGACCAGGGTTTCATCAACCTGTCGGGTGAATATGGCGACACCAACGGCACCATCCGTTCGGCTCCGCGCAGCGACGTCGAAGCGCTGATCGCCGCCGGCAACACAGCCGTGGCCGATTTCGAGACCATCAACTCCTACACCGATCAGTTCACGCAATATTGGGGTCAGCCGGATGTCGAGGACGACATCAAGTTCTTCGCCAATTCCGCTCTGCAGCTGTCCGACAGCGTCGAGCTCTACGCTTACGGTAACTACGCATCGCGGACCGTCACCGGTGGCTTCTTCTTCCGTAACCCAACCAACCGTGGCGGCGTCTACCGTGGCCCGCTGGTCGATGAGGACGGCAATGCAGGCGGCGATATCCCGTCCGTGCGCGTTGGCGATCTCGACGGTGTCGGCGTCGGCGGCGACTGCGTGGCCGGCATTCCGCTTTCCGAAGAAGGCGGCCTGATCCAGGATCCCGACATCTTCGCAGACGTCGCAGCCGATCCGAACTGCTTTGCCTTCACCGAGACCATTCCCGGTGGCTTCGTCCCACGCTTCGGTGGCGACAATGAAGATAGCGGCATCTCGGCCGGTATCCGCGGCGACCTGAACTTGGGCGACGGCCTGACCTATGACCTCTCGGTGACAGCCGGTTCGAACAAGACCGACTTCTTCATCCGCAACACGGTCAACGCCTCGCTCGGCCCGAACACGCCGCGCGACTTCGTCCCCGGTGGCCAAGAGCAGTCCGAAGTCGTGCTGAACGCCGATTTCGCCTATCTCCTGCCAACGGGCTTTGCCTCCGATCTGTCGATCGCTTTTGGTGGTGAATACCGCGAGGAGACCTTCGAGCTCTTCCAAGGCGACCCGAACTCGTTCGCGCTCGGCCCGCTCGCAGACCAGGGCTTCTCGTCCTCGTCCAACGGCTTCGGCGGCTTCCCAGAAGGCTTCACGGCCACACAGGACAGCTACGCGCTATATACCGAGCTGGAAGCCGATGTGACCGAAGCCCTGACACTGCAAGGTGCCCTGCGCTTTGAGGACTACTCGGCCTTTGGCGACACGCTGGACTACAAGATCGCCGGTCTCTACGAAGTCACACCAGGCTTCAAGGTCCGCGCCTCGCACTCCACCGCGTTCCACGCACCAACCGCCGGTCAGACCAACATCCGTAACGTGACGACGCAAAATGTCGGCGGTGTGCTGGTCGATCAAGGCACGCTCCCGCTCAGCTCGGGCGCGGGTCAATTGGCCGCGGACTTCATCGAGCAGCGTGACGGGGCGCGTCCGACGCTCGGCACCGAAGATGCGAAGATCTACACGGCTGGCTTTGCATTCGACTACGGTCCGACAAGCTGGACGATCGATGCCTACCAGATCGATGTCGATGACCGCATCGCACTGGGTGCTAACATCAACTTCCTCGATGCGCTGAACGCCTTCAACACGACGGGCACAGACTTCGCGACCGTCTCCGAAGGTATCACTGGACTGGCGGATGCCGGCGTCATTGACCGCAGCGCCTTCACCGGCCTGGAGGATCTGTCGCAGTTCCGCTTCTTCACCAACAGCTTCGACACACGCACCAAGGGCGTTGACGTCGTCGGTCGCCTGCCGTTCGACTTCGGCGAAGGCTTCTCGGAAATCACCGTGGCTGCGAACTACAACGAAACCGAGGTCCAGGACCGCGGCGAAGCGGGTTCGATCCAGCGTATCGGTGACAACCGCGTGCGTGCACTCGAAGATCTGTTGCCGAACCTGAAGGGATTCGCTCAGTGGTCGCACTCCGAAGGCAACCTTCGCGGTCTGCTGCGCGCCAACTACTTCGGTGGCTGGTTCGATAGCGGCAACGGCTTCGATGTCGGCAGCGAAGTGCTGATCGACGCCGAGCTGGGCTGGGAAGTCAAGGACGGCATCGAGCTGATCGTCGGCGCCAACAACCTGTTCGACAACTTCCCGGACGAGAACCCAGGCCAGAATGGCACGGGCCAGCTCTATCCCGAAGCCGCACCGACCGGCTTCAACGGTGGTCAGTACTACACCAAGCTGCGTGTGAGCTTCTAAGCGAACGCACCACAGCAAAGTTCAGGAGCCCCGGTCGAGAGACCGGGGCTTTTTTCATGGGCGGACCGCGAGTGGCGGCGCAATTTGCCGCCATCTCGTCCCATCTGCACAACGAGTCGCATTTGCCCTGATTTTGTGCTATGAAGGAAATCAACCCACACAAGCGGCGCGGCTTTCCCAACGGAGTGCCGCGCCGCTTGTGTGAAAACCAATAGTGTCCGGAGAACCGGACATTCGATCAAGGACTCCCACCTATGGCGACACGCAAGAAGAAAAAGCCCGCAAAACAGGTGACCTTCAAGGTCGGCCAGCACATCATCTACCCGGCGCACGGCGTCGGCGAGGTCATTGCTATCGAGCAGGAAGTCATCGCGGGCTTCGACATCGAAGTCTATGTGGTCAAGTTCGAGCAGGACAAGATGACCCTGCGCGTGCCCACGGTCAAAGCCGGCAATTCCGGGATGCGGGCGCTGTCGAACGACCTGATACTCAAGGATGCCTTCACGACCCTTAAGGGCCGCGCACGCATCAAACGCACCATGTGGTCGCGCCGCGCGCAGGAATATGAGGCGAAGATCAACTCCGGTGACCTCATTCTCGTGGCCGAAGTCGTGCGCGATCTGCACCGCACCGAAGCCCAGCCAGAGCAGTCCTATTCTGAACGTCAGCTCTACGAACGTTCGCTTGACCGCATGATGCGCGAAGTGGCTGCCATCCGCAAAAGCTCCAATGACGCAGCGATGGAAGACATCATCGACACGCTGACCAAGGCGCGTTCGCGTCTGGCTGCCAAGGCCGCAAAGGCCGCAGCGGACAAGGAAGGCAATGACAATGCGGGCGACGAAGAGGCGGCCTAGCCCTCTGCAAGTCATTGCACCATCAGCGCGTTTTGCGCTTAAATGTGATCCCAATCACTGAGGCTCCCACTTTCGCGGGGGCCTTTTTCATGCATAGTCCGGAGTGGGAGGGAGACGAGACGCCGTTGGAGACGCAAAGATGACACATGCCTTGAGAACCGCGCTGATCGGCGCCTGCGCCCTGCCCCTGCTGGTGGCTTGCGGCAGTGGCGGCGGCGCGGAAAGCCCAGCCATCATCGCGCCGCCCCCGCCCGGCGTCGCGACTTCACCTGCTGGGCCGGTCTACCAGGCTGGCGTCTTCCCGCCTTCGTCGCAATTTCGAAATCAATGCGCGACGGTCCGCACGGACAACACACCCGATGGCAATCCGCGCGCCGACCAGCGGGGCGAGTTGATCGACGAGCTGTTCTGGATCCGCTCCTGGATGAACGAGACTTACCTCTACTGGGAGGAGATGAACGATGTCGATCCGAGCGGTTTTTCCGACCGCCAGGCCTATTTCGACGAGGTCGTCACCGATGTCAGGACGGCCGCCGGGCCACTGCTGGACCGTTTCTCCTTCACCCAAACGACGGAAGCGTTCGAGGCCCGCAGCTCCGGCGCGCCCGTTTTCGGCTATGGTGCATCGCTCGCCGTGCTGCAGAACAGCGGATTGCCGCGCGACTGGCGGATTTCCTTTACCCAGGAGGGAAGCAATGCGGAAACGGCCGGGCTGACGCGCGGCGCGCGCCTGCTGACAATCGACGGCGCGGACTTCCTAAACGGAACGTCGCCCGAGGTCCTGCAGACGCTTAATGACGGCCTCTTCCCCGATTCTGTCGGTGAGGAGCATGTCTTCGGCGTGCGCTATCCCGATGGCACGGAAGCCGACATCACCGTGGTGTCACAATCCATCACCATCGAACCGGTGCAGGATGTCCGCATCATCCAGGACGCCGACCGCCGCGTGGGCTACGTCCACTACCAGACCTTCGGCCCGCGTACGGGCGAGGCCCAGCTGCTCGACGCCTTCACCACGCTGTCGCGCGCGGGCGTGGACGATGTCGTGCTCGACTTTCGCTACAACGGCGGCGGTCTCCTCGCGCTCGCCGCGCAGCTCGGCTATATGGTGGCGGGCGACCAGAGCCTGAACCGCGTGTTCTACGCCCAGGAATTCCAGAGCCGCGCACCCAATACCAATCCGATCTCCGGCCGCCGTGTCGCCCCGATCGACTTCATCCCGGAAACGGTCGGCTTCTCGGTCGATGCTGGACGCCCCCTACCCTCGCTCGACCTGCCGCGCGTCTTCATCCTGACGACCAGCCGCTCCTGCTCCGCATCCGAGGCCGTGCTGAACGGGCTGAACGGTATCGGCGTCGATGCCTTCCAGATCGGCACGCGCACATGCGGCAAGGCAACGGGCCAGATCCCGCTGGACAACTGCGGTATCACCTATGTGCCGCTGCACTTCCGCGGTGTGAATGCCGAAGGCTTCGGCGATTTCGACGGCGGCTTCGCGCCCAATGAGATCACCGGCGACAACGGACCCGTCATTCCGGGCTGCGAGGTCGAGGACGACTTCTCCAACCCGCTCGGCGACGAGAATGAGGCACTGCTGGCTGCCGCGCTCAGCTTTGCGCGCGGTGACGGCTGCCCGGCGGATGCCACGGCTACGGCCAGCAAGGACGCCAACGGTCCACTGGGCGCGGAGAGCATGGATTTTGTCGGCAGCACGCTGGACGACCCTCTCATGCAGATGCCGGGCGTGCGCGCCTATATGGCCCAGCAGGGCGTGCTCGACATGAGCGGCACGGCGCTGGCGGACGACAAATGAGCGTCCGCGCTGCATGGGCCGTAGTGGCCGCGCTGGGGCTGCAGGCCTGCGCCACGAACGGCGCGACAGCAGAGCTGCGCGAGGCCGTGCTGCTCAACCCGGAGGACAATGCCGTGCGCGAGAACCTGCGCGTGATCGTGCGACAGGACGGCGGCGACGCGCTGCGCATCGATCCCGACAGCCTCGCGCAATCGCCCATTCTTCGCGTCGATGAGCGGCCGATGCTGCGCGGGTCGGAGCCGCGCATCACCGCGCCGACACCCGTCTACCGGCTGATGAGCGGGAGGGATGGCGCCTGCTATCTTTCAAGGGACGGCGAGACACCGACCGTGACGCGGCTGACGCAAGTGGCGCGATGCCGCGCGTTAGCCGGCTAATTCAAAACCTCGATCCGCGCTGGGTGGTTGGCGAAGATCATCGGGCCGTTGATCAGCTCGACCCAGCCGCGCACGCGCACCCGGGCCCCTTCCAGAGCCGACAGATCGAATGATTTGAAACGACGCTTGTGCGACTTGGCGACGGTCACGGTGAAGTCGGTCTTATAATCTGCGCCAAAGTTCAAATAGGTTCGCCCGCGCACATCCGCGACACTGGTGATCAGCCCTTCGACCAGCTGTAGGCTGTCGACATGCTGCGCCAGCGGATCGGGATCTGGGGAGCGCACGGCATAGGCGGGGTCTGCCCAAAGCCCGCGCCCCATCGCCCGCGCCTCGCGCTCAATCCGGTAGAGCGCGTCCGTATCCAGAGCCTCGTCAGGCCAGCTGTAGACGCGCGCCAGGCCCAGCCGCACCAACTCCGCCTGCACCCAAAGGTCCGGCTCTCCGCCCGGGCTCATTGTATGCAGCTGCGCCAGAGCGCGGTCATAGCGATCGCGCGGGTCGCCCCCGTATGACAGCTGAACCGGACGCCCGCGCACCAGTCCGGCGAGGCCCTCGCGCGCTTCGCGACCGAAGGCTTCCGCACGTTTGGGCACGGCAATGCCCGCGAGTTTGACGGAGAGGCCGTCGCCCAGCCGCAAGGTCGAGCCGCTCGTCACGGCCGCGACAACTCCGCTCTCCCCGGTCTTCAGCTCGGCCGCGGACAGCCTGCCGGTAAAGCTGAGGCCAGCGGCCGCGCCGCCGATGAGTGCCAAGCGGCGAGTTATGGTCGCGTGTCGGGTCACGGCGCTACGCTAAGCCGATGAAACTCAGCTGTCGAATCCGACTTCCCGCCTCGCCGCGCCCACGCTAATCTCGAGCAAGACGGTCCCGTAGCTCAGTCGGATAGAGCATCAGATTCCTAATCTGGAGGCCGGTGGTTCGAATCCACCCGGGATCGCCACGCCTTTGCGCAGCCCCGATCAATACTTCGTTAACCCTGTTGCCCGACCGTTGGAGCGAGCCGGGGAGGGCTTGCACATGACAGAGATCCGCGTCGTTCCAGTCAAAACTCACTACAACCGCGGCTTTCTCAGCCGGGTTTTCGAGGAAATGTGCGGCACCCCCCTGCCCGATGGCGAATTTCCCGTAGGCCGGTCGCTCTCCTGGCGCGCCTTTCGCCTCATAGCCACGGACCGGGATCTGGCGCGAGTTTGCACGACCGCCTTGGACCGCCGCGAGCCAGCCGTGCGCCCCGATCGGCACCTTTTCGCCTCGTTCCAAATGTCGCTCGGCATTCACCTGTTGCAGAGCAATCTGCCTTTCACACGGCCACAGCTCGCCGTGCTGCGCGACAGTGCGGAGATGATGCGCCGTGTCGGTCACGCCTGCTATCCGGTCGAGATGATCGAGGACCTGCTGGAGCGCCGCGCACTCCACGGCTAATCTAGCGCCGACGCAGGCTCATCCGCGACAACAGACCGTCGCGCTTTCCGAAATGGTGCCAGAGCGCCGCGCCGACATGTAGCAGGAAGAGCGCGAAAAAAATCTTTGCGCCGGTATGATGCCAGTCCTTGAAGCGCTGCTCCGCAGCTTCGCTCTCGGCCACGGGCAGATCAGGCAACGGAATGACGCCGAACAGCTCTGTCGGAACGGGCAGGCTTGATGCGCTGACCATGGCCCAGCCCAGCAGCGGCATGGAGATCATCAACACGTAGAACGCCCAATGAGTCCCGTGGCTCGCCGCGCGCTGCCATGCTGGCGTGTCGCCGGGTAGCGCGGGCGGCTTATGGCTCAGCCGCCACAGCAGCCGCCCCGCGCTCAGCACAAGGATCAGAATTCCGAAGGTCTTATGCCATTGATAGAGCGTGAACCGGTTAGGCACCCACTCGCGTACCATCAGCTCCCCGCCAATGAAGGTGCCGATCAGCAGGGCCGCCAGCGCCCAGTGAAACAGGACGGCGACCCGCGTGTAGCGCGCCGGAGCCTGGCTCACCGTCAGTCTTTCTGAAACTCAACTTCCATCACCAGATCGACTTCGTCACCGACATTCGGCGCATATTTACCGACGCCGTAGTCGGATCGCTTCAGCGAGCCCGTGCCGGAAATACCGAACATGTCCTTGCCGGAACGGAAGTGCTTGCCAATCTTGTTGAGCTGGCCGTCAAAGGTGATCGGCTTGGTTATATCTTTGACCGTCAGATCGCCCGTGATGGTGCCGGAGCCGTCCGGGTTCACGGTCATGGATGTGCTTTCGAACCGAATTTCCGGGAAGGCTGCGGCATTGAAGAAGTCCTCGCCGCGCAGATGTTCGTCGAATGCGGGCACCATGCTGTCGATACTGTCGACCGGAATGACAACCGTCAGCTTGGACGCGGACGGGTCTTCGGGATTGTAATCGACCGTCGCTTCGAACTCGGACCAACGCAGGATGGGCTTGGAAAAGCCCTGATGGTCGTAGGAAAACTGGATATAGGCGTGTCCGTCCTCATCCGTATAGGTTCCGGCGGGCAGCGCCGCGAAATCGAAAGGCGCACGAGCTTCGGACGCGACTTTTTCGGCGACTGCCTTGGCGGTCGTCGGCGCATCGGTCGCAGCGTTGCCGCAGGCAGCGAGTAGTGGCAGAGCGGCAAGCCAGATCAGCTTTTTCATGAGTGTCTCCTAGAGTTGCGCGGCGTAGTCCCGGCGCGAGAATGTGCCCAGCTTAGCATGAAACGCGCTCCAGTCATCATGCTCCGCGATAGGCTGCCAAAGTGCGCCGATTTCCTCATAGACTAGGGTCGCGGGACGCTTGGTCTCGGGCCGCGGGCCTGTCGGCATTAGCTTAGTGTAAGCCGCCTTCCAGTCGCCCCAGATGTCGTCGGGATAGTCCTGCAACGGCGCGGGGTTTGGCCCGCCCGCCCAGTCGTGGAAAAACTCCGCAAAGCCCGCGCGCGACGCGTGGAGCGCATCGAATGACAGCTTCAGAAATGCCGTCCCATCTTCCGGCTCGGTAATTCGCAACCGCGCACACCAATGAGCGATCGCGGCGCGCTCATAGGCGGGCGCATAGCTGTTCAGCGCGTCGATGAGCGCCTCGTCCTCCTCGATCAGGGACAGGCTCTGCGCCAGCTGGGCGAGGTTCCAGCCCATGGCCTCTGGCTGGCGCGCGAAGGCATACAGCCCGCCATGATCGAAATAGGCGGCCGTGAAACCCGGCTCGTAATGCGGCAGAAAACGATAGGGGCCGAAGTCGAAGACCTCGCCTGTGATGTTCATATTGTCCGTGTTCATCACGCCGTGCACGAAGCCCGCGGCCATCCAGCTGGCGACCAGATCGGCAGAGCGCGCGGCGACCGAGCGCAGAAGATCGGCGGGGCGCTTGGCCTCCGGGTAAAAGTGTTCTCGGCAATAGGCGACCAACGCTTCGAGATTGTTGCGCTTGCCGAGGAAGGCCTGCCGCTGGAACGTCCCAAACCGGATGTGGCTGTGCTGCAGCCGCGTCAGCACGGCGGAGCGCGTCGGCGATGGCTCGTCGCCGCGGATGAGTTCCTCGCCCGTTTCGAACAGCGCAAAGCTGCGCGAGGTGTTGACGCCGAGATGCTCGAGATAGCGCGTGGCGAGAACTTCCCTCACCCCGCCGAGCAGCGTCAGTCGCCCGTCTCCCCTGCGCGAGTAGGGCGTCTGCCCGGAGCCTTTCGTGCCGAGGTCGAGCAGGCGACCCTGCGCGTCGCGGCACTGCGCGTAGAGAAACCCGCGACCGTCCCCGATCTCTGGATTGTACTGGCGGAACTGGTGGCCATGATAGCGCAGGGCGAAAGGTTCAGGGAGAGAACCGGCAAAGGGCTCGAACCGCGCGAAGCGGGCTTCCCAGTCGACGTCCGACAGACCGATGGACGCGGCGCTGTGCTCATCGGCGTAGCGAAGGGTGTGTTCGGGAAAGCGAGCGGGAGAAACTTCGTCGAAGAAGTCCTCGCCGAGGGTGAGGATCGCGGTGGTGGGCTGAAACTCTATAGTCCCATCTCCGCGCCGAAATGGGTGTGCACGGTTTGGTACCAGTCGGACTTGCGCTGTTCATCGAGCCAAGCCGCCGTGATCGGATAGTCGCTCATGTCGAGCTTGGCCGTGAACTGCGGCTCCATGGCAGCGACGAGCGCGATATCGGCCAGCGTCAGCCGATCGCCATGCAGGTGACCGTCACGGTCGAGTGCGAGCTCGACATGCGGCAGGTTCTTGGCGAGAAATTCCAGACCCATCTCGACGGATTTCGGGTCCGGCTCCTGCCCCACCAGCGGCGCGACGAAGCGGTTGAACTGAACGCGGGCAACATTGGCGCGGATGTGATGGGCGATGAAGTCGCACCACTGGTCGATCAGCGCGGCTTCGGCGATATCCTCGCTATAGATGTCCGTGCCCGACTTGCGCGCGAGATAGCGAGCGATGGCGCCACTCTCACCCAGAAAGAGATCGCCGTCGCGCATGGCGGGCACACGCGCAAACGGGTTGACCCGCTTGAAGTCGTCGCCATGCTGTTCCTGATTTTGCAGATCCACCATCTTGCGCTCGACCTCCAGACCCCCGGCCGCGGCGACAAAAAGCGGCAGCAGTGACGGGTTGGAAATCGGGTGGAAATAGAGCTGGATCATGTCAGGTCCTTGAGAACATCGAACTGGTTGCGCAGAAATTCGCCAGCATCGAGCGGCACGGTCCCGCCCTTTGGGAAGGCCTTGGCGAAGTTGAGGAAGCCATGCGGCATGGTGCGCTCATAGCGGTGCTCCACCACATTACCAGCCGCGATCATCTTCTCCGCATAGAGCTTACCCTCGTCGCGCAGCGGGTCGAGCCCACAGGTCAGCACCCATGCGGGCGGCAGGCCGACAAGGTCCGTCTCATAGAGTGGGGAGACCTTGGGATCCGTCGGGTCGGCCCCGGCGACATAATGTTCCTGAATGTATTTCAGCGCCACTGTGCCGATCTGCAGCCAGTCCTGTGGCCCGGGTTTGGCAGGCTTCACATCGACCAGCTGCATCAGCGGGTAGAGCAGCAGCTGCGCACGCAGATCGTTGCGATAGGCTTGGCCCAGCCAAGCTGATATATTGCCGCCCGCACTGTCCCCGCCGACTGCGATATTGTCGGGATCGATCCCGCGCGAGAGACCCTTGCCCGCCAGCGCCCACTGCAGCACGCGCTCGACATCGTCCGGTCCCGCCGGAAACGGATGCTCGGGCGCCAACCGATAGTCGACCGAGACCACGCGGCAGAGCGAACTGTTCGCCAGACGCCGAATGATGCCCGCGTGACTGTCGGTGTCACAGGTTACGAACCCGCCGCCATGCACGTAGATCAGCGTTGGCGACGGATCGGGGAGCGGGCCGAAGGGCACGAAATATTTGACCGCAACTCCGTCGGCCTCGAACTCTTCCGTTACCCGCATTTCCGGCCCCGGCGCATCGAAGCGACGTGTGGCTGTACGGAAATTGTCCTGGAAGGTCTCCAGAAAATCAGCGTCGGGCGTCAGCTTCTGCACCTGCTCGGTGATGACGCCCGCGAGGGATTCGATAAAATTAGGCTTGGTCACGATCGGTTAGATAGCGATCAAACGTCGGCGGCGTAAGGCGGCGCGGGATCGTATTGCATGCCTCTTGCGACCATCCGCGCAAAAGCGGGCGAATACCACTGCCCGACCAGCCAGAGCGACATGTCGATGCCGGCGCTCACACCCGCGCTGGTCACGACATTGCCGTCGCGGACATATCGGACGTCCGGGACCAATTCTCCCTCCAGGCCGAGCGCCCTGAACTCGTCAAAGGCTGCCCAGTAGGTCGCAGCGCGTCGGCCCTTGAGAAAGCCTGCCTTGGCGATGACGAAGGCTCCGGTGCAGACCGAGGTCACGAGCCGGGCCTGTTTGCCGATACGGCTCACCCATTCCATAACGTCGTCGCGTTCGATCAGCGGCCGCGTGCCGTTGCCGCCGGGCACGAGGATCACGTCGAGCGCGTCCACGTCGGCCATCGCCGCGTGAGCCCCGACGCGCATGCCCTTCACTGCAGTGATGTCGCCACCATCGGGACTGATCAAGCGCACACGGACCCGAGCGGCTTCGCCAAGATGCCGCGCCACGGTGTTGATCATCTGCAACACCTCCCACGGTCCGACGAAGTCCAATTCCTCAACATCATCGAAGATCAGTATGCCAATCTCGCGCGGCGGGTCGAAGACGGGATCAGCGCTCACGAAAAGTCGTGACCTCCGTCGTCCAGATAGGCGCGTTCCTTGGGCGTGGTATCGCGGCCCATGGCTTCATTCCGATGTGGAAAGCGGCCGAACTTTCGGATGACCTCGCGGTGGTCCTTGGCGAATTTGTGCGTGTTGCCATCACCCAAACCGTCGGTCAGTTTCACGCAGCGGTTCTGCGCTTCGAGGTCTTCGGCATGCATGAATGGCATATAGGCGAAGGCGCGACGTTCCTCGGACAGATGCGTGTCATGGCCCGCGTCAATCATGCGCGCAGCGGCGGCGAGCGCGAGGTCGTCCCAGAGGAAGGCCCGCTTCTCGCCCCGGTACATATTGCGTGGAAACTGATCGAGCGCGATGATGAGCGCGAGCCTGCCCTCCGCATCGCGTTCCCATTCCGGATTGGGCAGCGGGCCGTCTGCAAGTGCGGTCGCCGTCGCTTCGAACGTCTCTTTGATCTGCGCGTCGAACTCCGGCGTGCTGTCGAAATGGCGCGGTTTGGCCTCGTCCGAGAACCAGAAAGCGAGAACGTCCTGCGACCTCTTCATAGACGGATGTCGCCATTGTTGATCTTGGCGAATGTGTCGGCGTCGACCCGCTCATAGGCACCGCTTTTCGGGTTGGCGAAAAAGACCGGATCGCTGATGCGGTCGGGGTCAAACCCGGCTTTGACGAGGTTTGTCTTCTTGAACTTGAAGGTGGACGTCGTCTCGCTCTCACGCGAGAGCCGTAGGAAGACAGGCCGCGCATAGTGGGGCAGCTCGGCATCGATGTGCGCCTTGAGCGCGGCGAGGTCCGGCTCGACTTCTGACACGATCGCCGCCATGCCCGCCTTGCCGTCATAGCCGGGCACTTTAACGCCATAGACATTGGCCTGGGTGATCCCGTCGAATTCGGACAGCTGGCCCGCGACCTCGTTGGTTGCGACATTCTCTGCCTTCCAGCGGAATGTGTCGCCGACGCGGTCCATGAAATAGTAGTAGCCGTGGCCGTCGCGCTTCATCAGGTCCCCGGTGCGGAACCACGCGTCGCCTGGCTTGAAGACGTCGCGCAGAATTTTCTTCTGCGTCGCTTCCTTGGTCTCGTATCCCTCAAAGCGGAAGCGCGGGTCGTCATTGCGGATCTCGCCGATGACTTCGCCGACTTCGCCGTCATCCGTGCGGATCGCAAAACCGTCGGAACCGCGCGGATTGCTGCCGCTCTCGACGTCATATTGCACGATCTCGATATTGAACTTCCACTTCAGATAGCTCGGCACGCGGCCCACGGCACCGATGGGGCCGTCGACATTGATCAAGCTAACATTGCCTTCTGTCGCACCATAGAATTCTATGACATGCGGAATGTTGAAGCGGGTGACGAAATCCTCCCAGACTTCGGGCCGCAGACCATTGCCCATGATCCACTGGATCTTGTGTTCGCGCTCCTTGGGATGGGGCGGGCAGGACAGCAGGAAACGGCAGAGCTCGCCGACATAGGTGAACATGGTCGCGCCGTATTTCACGGCGTCGTCCCAGAAGGTCGAAGCGGAAAACTTCGGCCGGATGATCGACGCGCCGCCATTGGTGAACGCCGCGCCCATGCCGACCAGACCACCGGTCGCATGATAGAGCGGCAGGACCAGCATCATGCGATCGTCCTTGCCCGCTTTCGCGCCTGCGCCCAGCCCGCGCATATAGTTCTGCGCGCGCACGTGAGTGACCTTGGCCGCTTTGGGCAGGCCGGTTGTACCCGAGGTGAACATCTTCATCGCCTGCTCGCCCGCCGTGATATCGGCGCGGATCGCCTTGTCGGGACGCGTCGCGGCTTGCGCGGCGACAGCGGCATCGAAGCCTTCCATGCCCTCGCCCGGCGCGCCGTAGGCGGCCCACTCCGTCAGATCGACTTCGATAGCCGAACGCGCGCTCTTCCAGCCTTCGACCAGGTCCATGTCGACGACGGCGTGCTTGGCCTCGGAAATATTGATGCAGTGCGCCAGCGCCTTTCCGGTCAGCTGAAAGTTTATCAGCGCCGGAATGACGCCGCGCTTGGACAGGCCGAACCAGAGCGGCACATATTCCAGCCGGTTGCGCACGAAGACGGCCACGGTATCGCCTGTCTTTACGCCGTTCGCTTCGCACCACCCTGCGACGCGGTTAGCGTAGTCTTCGACGTCGGAATAGCTCCAGCTGCGCTCGTCTTCGATGAAGGCGGGGCGCGGGCCGAAGCTGTCGACGCGCAATTCCAGCTCATCAGCGATCAAATGATTGCCGGCCGCGTCAACGCCTTTCACGGACCGCAACATGCGCGCCAGCCCGCCAACATAGGACGCTTCTCGCTTCAAGGTGGTGAGCATGTGGGTCCTGCGTCGTTAGAGATTTGAGCTGTGCTTTAAGCCGAATATTCCAAAAAGAAACCCCGCCAGCGCGGGTGGGCGCAAGACGGGGTGAAGTCGATTGGATCAACCGTCGCGATGACGGATGCACGTGGGAATTCTCGGAGATGCTCCTCGAATTACCCTGAGTGTTGCAAGGACAATGCCAGTTCGCGCCAATGGGGAAATTAGCGAAATATCCGCAATTTTCCAGGCGCAGTCCGACTATCGAACGACCGTCTGCCCCAGATCTGGACGCGACATGGCCAGACGGAATCCTTCGATATAGTTCGGCGGAATATACAGCGGGCGCTCGTCATAGACTTGCGTCAGCCCGTTTGCGCCATTGGTCACGACATCCCGCACGATCAGCGTCAAACCGTCGAAGCGCGCGGCATCGAGCCGTTCGGCCGGAATGAAGACCGACAGCTGGTCCTCGCGCGCGCAGTCGCGACGGCTCGAGATGACGACTGCATCACCGTAACCATTCGGGAAGAGCTCCAGCTGGCGATTGCCCCCGCGCGATCGCGGGTTGGTCGGCGGGCGGGAACGCGGCTTGGAGACCGGTGCCGTGCGCGGCTTGGAGACCGGCCGTGAGCGGGTCGCTGGCTTGGGACGGGACCGGGTCTGGGGTCGAGACGTGGTCTGGGGCCGAGACGTGGTC
This sequence comes from uncultured Algimonas sp., assembly GCA_937923575.1. Taxonomy (GTDB): domain Bacteria; phylum Pseudomonadota; class Alphaproteobacteria; order Caulobacterales; family Maricaulaceae; genus Litorimonas. Next base: position 17,170 of record CALDUL010000012.1, on the reverse strand, counting down.
TGGGGTCGAGACGTGGTCTGGGGCTGTACGCGCGGCTGCGTTCTCGGCGCCGTCAGCCTTGGCGCGGGACTGTTGGAATTCCGGACGCGAGAGATCGGAACGATCGCTGGCTTTTGGCGCTTGGGCTTAACGCGCGGCGATGTCCGTGTGCCAGAAACGACCCGACCACCGCGACCAGAACGTATTCCGGTGCGACGACCCGGGCGACCCGTGTGCGTATCGGAAACTGGGCCGTCGATCGTGTGCGGCGTGACGACGTCGGGCGCGCTCGGTTGTACAGCGACGGGAGTCCGGACGCCGCGACGGCCACGTCGACCCCGCCGACCATAGCCAAGACCACCGCGACCGACGCCGTAGCTATAGCGATCGTAACCGAGGCCGCCATAGCTGTAGCCGTAACCTTGGCCGAAGCCCGAATGGCCGTAATAGCGCGGCCGGACGCGCGTCAGACCGCCGTAGCTGGCATAGCCTCCGTAATAACGACCTGATTCATAGACCGTTTCGGTCACGCGGCTGGAGCACTCGAGCTCTCGGCTGTCTCGGCGGATAATCGGGACCGGCTGTCCGCTTACATAAAGCGCGTCACGCACGCGGCCGTGATCGCGCGTGCCCTCGCTGGTGTAATAGAGCGACAGGTCGAGCACCGCGCCATTGCCCATGCGCCGACCATCGAGGTCGAACACCGGGTCGGCGCTGCGCAGGCTCGCTTCCGCCGCCAGATCCGGATCGGATTCGAACGGATCGAATGTCGGAGCAATACGCTCGGGCGAGCCGGTACGTGGATTATATTGCGTGCGAACGTCGCGCGCGATGTCCTCGGCCGACAAGTCGGGCAGCGCGATCTGCGTGTTGTAGGATGACCGCGCAATGTCCTGCGCACTGGCCGTGCCTGCCAGCGCGAGCAGCGAGGCGGCGAAGGACGTTCCGAGGGCGAGGCGCAGATATCGGGTCATAGTCGCGCCTACCCTAGCAAGGTTGAGGCCAGACTGACAGGGCCGTTAACACTCCGTTCATCGGGCTGGCGTGTCACGCCACTGGCTCGGCTTCGCGCAGAAGCTCTGCAAAGCCCTCTCCACGCGACCAATAGGGCGTGATCATGGACAGGCTCATATAGACGCCGCGGTCGATCAGCGCTTTTGTCGGCAGGCTCTCAAAGCCGTCCCGCAGCTCGTGATATTGAATCCAGAAGGTGAAATGCTGCGCCAGCCGCGCGGACAGTGCGGCCTTCTCGCCCTCGCCGAAAGTCAAATGGCCGCTCTCTTCGAGGTCGGAGAGCAGCGAAAATGCGGTGCGTTCCTTCAAAGCAAGCAAGCGCGAGAACGGCCCCTTGAGTTCCGGCACGCGCATCACGATCTCGGCCGGGTTGCGGTAGAAGAAACGAAAGTCCCAAATCTCCTCGAAGATAATGTAGAGAAAGACCCAATTGTCCTGCAGCGCGAGCGGTTCGTTAATCGGCGCGTTCAGGACCTGGCGTAGCTCGACCTCGAAATCCTCGAACAGGGCCGCGATGATGGGCTCCTTGCCCTTATAGTGGTAATAGAGATTGCCCGGACTGATGCCGATGACCGAGGCGATGTCCACGGAACTCACCGCGTGCTCGCCTTCATTGTTGAACAGGCCCAGCGACGTGCGCAGGATGGTGTCCTTGGTCTTGGAGCGCGCGGCGGTCACGGGTCGAGCGCTGCCGCTATTTTTTCGCGGCTGGCTTCTTCTTCGCCGCAGTCTTCTTCGTGGTCGTCGTCCGTCTTGTCGCCGCACGTTTCGGCGTTGGCTTGGTCTGCATTTTCAGCAGCGCGTCGAGCTTGTCCTCAATGCTCGCAAGCCGCGCTTCTACGGCGTCGATGCGGTCGCCGGACCCGCCGCCCAGGAGGCGTGCGCGCATGGCGCTGATGCGTTCTTCGGCGTTGATGTCGTCCTTCAGGTCGGACGCTTTGCCCGCCAGCTGCGCGCCTTTGACCATGGCGGCCTGCTGGATCTTCTCACCCTTGGCGGCGAGGTCGTCGAAGACGCCGGACGTGCCGCCGGTCAGACCCTTGAGCGTGTCCTTGCCCTCTTCGAATGCCTTGCCGTAAGCGCCGATGCCCGCTAGCCAGATGCGGCGCGCGACGTCTCCCGTTTTCTTGTCGGAAGGGATCTTGTCATCGGACATTGCAGGCTCCTGATTAGGCGAGTGCGCCCTTTATAGTGCGGTCATTGGCGTGAACGATTGAGGCGGCGACAGACGGCACTTCGACCGGTTCCGCATGTGGGAACGGCATTTCAGGCTCGCCGAAGAAATCGCGGATGATCTCGACCGTCTCGTCGCGGCGGGTCAGCAGGAACAGATGCCCTGCCCCGTCGATGACCTCCAGCCGCGAGCGGCGGTACAGCGCGTGGAGAATGCGACCGTTTACGACTGGCACGATGTGATCGTTCGAGCCCATAACGATGAGGGTCTTGGCGCGGATGCGGCGGATGAAGGGAATGGCGCTCCACCCAGCCATGGCGCCGAGCTGGAACAGATAGCCCTTGATCGACGGCGGGACCATGTTGACCGAGAAGTCGCCGACGCCCGAAGCGGCATCGCCGTAGAGCGTCTCGAAATTCTTTTTCAGGAAGTCGCGGTCAATATAGCGGCGCGGGCTCGCCATTTTGGACAGCGCCTTGGGATTGCCGGGCACCATGGTCCAGCCCGGAGACGTCGCGCAGAGCACGAGACGGCGAATCATGTCACGATTCGTGTGCGCGAATTGCTGCGCCGGACCACCGCCCCAGGAGACGCCGAGCACATCGACGCGATGATAGCCATTGTCGATGAGGATCTGCCGCGCGGCCTTGGCCACCCATTTGGGACGATAGGGCAGCACCGGATCGGGCGAGCCGCCGACGCCGGGCATATCGAAGGTGATGATGTCGCGACCGGTAAAAGTGTCGGCAAATAGCTGTGCAATCTCTAGGTTGGCGCCGATCCCGTTGAAGAACAGCAGCGGCGTACGCTTGCCATAGCCCTTGTCCGTGCCGGACCAGATCGCAGTGCGCAGTTTCTGGTTTCCGAATTTGGAAAAGAAAATCCGCGGCAGGTTGGGTTGGAAACTCATGTCGTCCTCGAAGCGTGTATCGGCTTCGGGTCCACAGCCCCCAGCGCGTTAGGACATTACCTCGTTAACCAGCGTTGTTAAATAGTTAACGCAGTTGCATTGAGGCAGCGGGGTAACTGGGAGCACGGTTTGCGAGTGTGGAGAGGGTGCGCGTCGCACACTAAGTCCGCCGTCGCTCACCCTGTGCCTGACACGGGGTCCAGCCATCGGTGCGCGCACAAGGTCAGGCATCGCACAGGCTTGCAAGCTGGACCCCGTGTCGAGCACGGGGTGAGCGAGTTTTGTGGGAAAGCCCTTATGTAAAGACGTATTCGCCCGGCGACTGCGAGATGGGTGGGTTGGCTTTGTTACCCAAGCTCTTTGGCGCCGCTTTCATTTCGCCGGAGCGCTCGCCGAGCCAGTCTTTCCAACGCAGCCACCAGCTCTCGCCATAGCTTTCCGCGCCTTCCAGCCAGCGGTCCGCGCGCGGCGGGAATGTCGCGTTAGTGAAGTATTGCGCCTTGGGGTTGCCGGGCGGGTTGATGAGGCTCTGGATATGGCCGGAGTTCGACAGGATGAAGGTCGTCTCGCCGCCAAACAGCCGCACATTGCGGTAGCACGCCTTCCACGGCGTGATGTGGTCGGTCACGCCCGCGACCATGAAATTGTCCTGCGTCACGGCAGACAAATCCACGATGTGGTCCATGAACAGCTCTGTGCGGTCGGGACGGAAGGTGCGTTTCTGGAAGATGTCGAGGTAATCGCTGTGCAGCTGCGCCGGCAGATTGGTCGAATCATTGTTCCAATAGAGCACGTCGAACGGCGGCGGGTTTTCGCCCATAAGGTAGTTGTTGACGACGTAATTCCAGATCAGATCGTTGGGGCGCATCCAGGCAAAGCTGCGCGCGAGCTCGTCACCCGCCAATATCCCCTTGCGCTTGGAGTGCTTTCGCGCCTGTTCAATGGCGGAGTCCGTCACGAAGAGGCCGACTTCGGAATCTGCTTTTTTGCCGTCCAGCACGGACACCATAAGCGTGAAGCAATTGACGCGGTCATCGCCGCGGGCCGCCAGTTCGGACAGCATCAGCGCCATGGTCGTGCCGCCGGAGCAGGCTCCGGTCACGTTCAGTCGCTTCGTCCGTGTGATCTTGCGCACGGCATCCGACGCGTCGATCAGCTCCTCGACATAGGATTCCAGACCCCAATGCGCGTGCTGACGCGATGGGTTGCGCCACGATATAGCGAAGACCTGAAAGCCGCATTTCACGAGGAAGCGGATCAGCGACTTCTGCGCGTCCAGATCAACGGCGTAGTATTTGTTGATCTGCGGTGGGATGATCATCAGCGGGATCTTGAAAACCTGCTCGGTCGTCGGCCTGTACTGGATGACCTCCATCATCTCCGTCTTGTAGACAACGGAGCCGGGTGTGGTGGCGAGGTTCTTGCCGACTTCGAAGGGGCGGCCGTCGACCTGGCTTGGCATGCCGCCGTTATTGCGAAGATCGTCATAGGCGTTCTTCAGCCCCTGGACGAGCGACTTGCCGCCTGTCTCGTAGAGCTTTTTCATCGCCGCCGGATTGCCGAGCAGGGAGTTGGTCGGCGCGAGCGTGTCGCCGATCAGGTCGGTCACGAATTTGGCGCGCGCCTTATCGGCCGGATGCATGCCGGAATCTTTGATCCAGCCATCCAGCTCTCGGCGCATGGCGAGCCAGCTTTGCAATCCGCGTTTGTAGATCGGGTTCTTGGACCATGTCTCGTCCTTGAAGCGACGGTCCTTGGGATGAGGCGCGAGCTCGCTATCGCCTTTGGCGATCTCGATCAGCTCCTTGCCATAGGCGGTGACGTGTTTGGCAAAGGGTTTGGGCTGCTTGGCGATATAGCCCGCCATAAGACCGAGCGATTTGACGACTTCGGAGCGGCGGAAGCCTACGATGGAGTTGACTGCCGTGGTCGTCTCCGCTGCCTGTTTTCCGACTTTTTCCGTCTTCTCGGCCATTCACCCACCCTCTGATTTCTTGCTTTCGATCACACAACCGCATTTTCGCGATGGCCGCAAACAAAAAGGGCGCGTGCAACCCAAGTTGCACGCGCCGGATCCGGAAACCCCTGATGTCAGTCGGGGAGAGAGACGAAGTTGAGGACGTCGGATCGCCGCCAGCGCTCACCGAAAAAGGGGAGGGTCGGAATGCGCGGCGGGTATGAGGTCAGAAGAGCCTTAGGCGGCTTTCTTCTCGGTCTTGGCGCGCGGTGTAGCGGCCTTTTTCGACAGAGCCTTGATCTTCTTGTTGAGCGTTTTGACTTCGGCTTCCAGCTCTTCGACACGGCGGTCGGCGCGGTTCAGCGGAACGACTTTGGAGACGGTCTCGACCGTTTCCTTGCGTAGCTCGGTGGCTTTGGCGCGGGCGTCCTTGGTCAGCTCCAGCCCTTTTTCCTCGATCACTTCGCCGCGCTTGATCAGCGTTTCGACGAGCGAGCCGGTGCCGGTTTTCAGCTGGTCCAGACGCAGCTGAGCGCGCTCATAGGCCAGACCGTAGAGACCGACATAGGCGAGAGCGGATTTGCGAGCCGTCGCGCGGACGTCTTCGAGGGAGATCTTGGTTTCGGTCTTTTCGACAGTTTTGGTCATGATGATGTCTTTCGATTTGTGGTGTGCGCCCACACGGTGTCGTGCGGGGTTGTTCTATATGACCCAGATAGGGGGACGAATTAGAAAGCGCGTCCTAATCGCTTTTCCTTCCCCTGCTCGCGCTGCCCGGCTAAGCGCACGCTTATGCTGACCCTCTTCGAAATTGCGGCCCTGCTGCTGGTGCTCTCCGCGGTGCTGTCCTTCATCAACCGCGCCTATCTGAAGCTGCCCCATACGATCGGCTTGCTGGTGATGGCCTTGCTGGCATCGTTTGGCGTGATGATCCTGCATGCCGTCGCGCCGGGGCTGCGGATCTACGAGACGCTAACGGGAGCGGTCGGGCAGATCGACTTCAATGAGACATTGATGAAAGGCATGCTTGGCTTCCTGCTATTCGCAGGCGCACTGCACGTCGACATAACGAAGCTAAAGCAGGCGAAGTGGGCCATTGGCGCCATGGCGACCTTTGGTGTGGTGCTATCGACCTTCATCGTCGGTACGGGCTTCTTTTATCTGGCCAAGCTGTTCGGCGCGGACATTCCCTATATCTGGGCGCTCGTCTTCGGCGCGCTGATCAGCCCGACCGATCCAGTCGCCGTACTGTCGATCCTCAAGACCGTGAAGATGCCCAAATCGCTGGAGACCAAAATCGCGGGCGAGAGCCTCTTCAATGACGGCGTGGGCGTGGTCGTCTTCACGCTGATTGTGGCCATCGCGACAGGCGGTGCATCCGCGCATGCCCTAGTTACGGACACCACCCTGCTCGCCGGTCCCGTCCAGGCGGCGACAGCAACAGCGGGCAGCGCGAGCGTCGGCGTGCTGGACGTCGTCGAGCTCTTCCTGGTGGACGCTGTCGGCGGGGCGATCCTCGGCGGCATCGCGGGCTATGTCGCATTTCTCATGATGAAGAAGATCGACGATCCGGCCATTGAAATCCTCATCAGCCTCGCGCTCGTCGCGGGCGCCTATGCGCTTTGCTACCGCATCGACATTCTGGGCCATCACCTGTCCGGCCCTATCGCCGTCGTGATCGCCGGTCTGATGATCGGCAATCAGGGCGCGGCCTTCGCCATGAGTGAGAAAACGCGCGAGACGCTGTTCGGCTTCTGGCACATGATTGACGAAATCCTGAACTCCGTGCTGTTCCTGCTGATCGGCCTCGAAATTCTGGTACTTGGCTTGAACCCGAGCTTCGGCCTCATCACGCTGATCGCTATCCCGCTGGTGCTGTTGGCCCGCCTGACCGCCGTGTCCGTGCCCATGCGTCTGATCGGAGCATTCAAGGAGTTCACCAAAGGCGCGATCCCCGTGTTGACCTGGGGCGGTGTGCGCGGTGGTATCTCCGTCGCCCTAGCCCTCAGCCTGCCCGATACGGACTACAAGCCGCTGATCCTCACGGCGACCTACGGCATCGTGGTTTTCTCGATCATCGTGCAGGGATTGACGATCAAAAAGGTTGTGCAAAAAGCAGTCGACCCGACGCTTTTGTAATTACGTCGTTCGTCCCCCGTGTTATAGCGTAACGGCTATGACCCGCTTCGCGAGACATATCGGCTTGATACTCGCCACGCTTTTCCTGCTGCTGCAGGGCGTGGCGTCCGCTCACGCGGGGCTGAACCCGGTCGATCACGATCATGACGGCGTGGCCTGTTCGGTCACGGTCATGGCCGAGGAGCAGGCAGTCGCGCCGGAGCCTGTCATCATCGACACGCCGATCCTGTCTGAACAGCCTGTCGTGGCCCACGCTCTGCCTACGGCAGAGCGCGTTGCATCTCGCTTCGAACCTCGCGCACCACCACCTCGAGGACCCCCGGCCTAGACTTCACATTTCAAGCCAGTCCCTACCCTCGCGCGCGAGCGTGCGCGCACATCCGTGAAGTCATATCATGTCCAAAGTTATCCTCGGCTCCGCTGCGAGCCTCTCTGTCATCCTGTTTGCCACATCGGCACACGCACAGGATTCTTCCGTCCCGTTCGAGGACGAGATCATTGTCACCGGCTCTCCTCTCGCCCGTACGCTGGACGACGCCATTACCGGCGTGTCGGTTCTCTCCGGTGAAGAGCTACAGCGCAATCTGGCCGGCAATATCGGCGAAACATTGAAGCAGGAGCCGGGCGTCAGCTCGACCTTCTTCGGCCCCGGCGCATCGCGTCCAATCATCCGCGGCCAAGGCGGCGACCGCGTGCGCGTGCTGAGCAACGGCATCGGCTCCATCGACGCCTCGTCTGCGTCGCCCGACCATGCCGTCGCGGCCGAGCCCGCCCAGGCGGAGCGCATCGAAGTGCTGCGCGGCGCGGGTATCCTGCGTTACGGCTCGAGCGGCGCAGGCGGTGTCGTCAATGTCATTGACGGCCGCATCCCGACCGAACTGCCCGACGGCACGGACGTCAATTTCCGCCTCGGTGCGACCTCGGTCGACGGCGGCCATGAAGCGGCTGTCTCGCTCGACCAGAAGCTCGGCAATTTCGCGCTCCACATCGACGGGACCGAGAAGGGTTCCGGCAACTATGACGACGGTGACGGCGACGAGATCGAGAACAGCTTCGTGGACTCGCGTTCCGGCACGATCGGCGGCTCTTTCATTGGCGAGCGTGGCCACTTCGGCGTTGCCCTGTCGAAATTCGAGACCACCTACGGCATCCCCGGCGGCCATGGCCATGAGGAAGATGAGGAAGAGCACGAGGAAGGCGAGGAGCACGATGAGGAGGAGGAAGAGGAAGAAGAAAACATCTTCATCGAGCTCGACCAGATCCGTTTCGATGTAAACGCCGCCGTCGAGATGGACGGCATCTTTGAGCGTCTGCAGCTTTTCGGTGGCTACGCCGACTATGAGCACACCGAGTTCGAAGGCCCCGGCGAGATTGGGACGGTTTTCACCAATGAAGGAATCGAATCGCGGGTGGAGCTGATCCAGCGCGCACGGGGCGCTTGGACGGCCGCTCACGGTATTCAACTGCGCCGCCGGGACTTCACGGCGATTGGCGAGGAGGCCTTCGTGCCGCCAACCGAGACCAAGCAGATCGCGCTCTACACCTTCAACGAATTCGACTTCGACGATCTGCATCTCGAAGGTGCAGCGCGATTGGAGCGGACAGATCAGGAAGATTCGACGGGTGGAGCGGACCGTCGCTTCGACACGATCAGCCTGTCAGCCGGCGCGGATTACCACGTGTCCGACGCCGTGCGCATCGGCGGGACCGTGTTCCGCACGGAGCGCGCGCCATCGACCGAGGAGCTGTTCTCCAACGGACCGCACCTCGCGACAGAACAGTTCGAGCTCGGCGATCCGGACCTCGGCAAGGAAACGGCGACCGGCGCGGAAGTCGCGATCCGTCACCGCGAGGGCGGTCACGGCATCACGCTGAACCTGTTCTACACGGACTATGACGACTACATCTTCGAGCGCGCCACGGGCGACGAGGAAGATGGCCTGGACGTGTTCCAGTTCACCGCCCTCCCTGCCGAGTTCTACGGCATGGAGGCCCAAGTCGAGCAGCAGCTCTACACGGGCGACAAATGGTCCCTCGGAGTGGACGGCCTCGCGGAATATGTCCGCGCCAAGACGGATGACGGCAATCTGCCGCGCATTCCGCCGCTGTCCCTGTTGGGCGGCGTCGAGGCCGCGACGGACCGCATCTTCCTGAGGGCCGAGGTCGAATGGGCAGATGATCAGGACAAGATCTCCGCCTTCGAGGAGGCGACAGAGGGCTTTACCATGCTCAACCTGTCCGCGGCCTATAGCTTCGACGACCAGATCACATTCCGCATCGGCGTGGACAATGTGACGGATGAGGAAGCACGCCAGCACACGAGCTTCCTGAAGGAAAGCGCGCCCCTGCCCGGCCGGAACTTCAAGTTCTCGGTGGGTGCGAAGCTGTAGCGCTACACAAAAAGGCGAGACGCGCTACCACGCGTCTCGCCCTGTTGCTTGCAGTTGATCAAGACGGTCTGGAAGGACCGCGCAAGCATGGCCTCCCGGCCTAACCGACTGTGTCGATTTTCAGCGTATTGGTCGTGCCCGGTACGCCGAACGGTACGCCTGCGCTAATCAGGATGCGGTCGCCCGTGTTCAGCCCGACATCCTTGGCGATGATCTGCACATGTTCGGCCATGGCATCGAACCCGGTCGGATCGGACGTCAGCACCGGATGCGTGCCCCAGATCAGTGCCATTTGCGACGCGGTGCGGCGAGACGGCGTCAGCCCGATGATGCGGCAGGGCGGGCGTTCACGCGAAATGCGAGCGACGGTCGATCCGGTGCGCGTGTAGCCGAACACGGCCTTGGCATCGATGGTCTTGGCGATTGTCTTGACCGAACGACTGATCGCGTCTTCGGCGCTTCCCTCATGCGGGAGTTCAGTCTGGCCGAAATATTCCCACAGGATCGGGTCGCCTTCGGCCGCGGAGATGATGCGATCCATGATGGCAACAGCGGTCGCCGGGTGGCGGCCGACAGCTGTTTCAGCCGACAGCATGACCGCGTCCGCGCCCTGATAGATAGCCGTGGCCACGTCTGATGCTTCGGCGCGGGTCGGCGTCGGCGCGTCTATCATGGATTCCAGCATGTGAGTCGCGACGATGACGGGCTTGCCGAGTTCCCGGCCCTTGCGAATGATGCGGCGCTGCACGACCGGCACGCGCTCCAGAGGGAGCTCCACGCCGAGATCGCCGCGCGCGACCATGGCGGCGTCGGCAATCGACAGAATGCTGTCCAGATCTTCGACCGCGGAGGGCTTTTCGATCTTCACGATAATGCCGGTACCCGCCGCCTTGGGGTGGGCATCGATGACCTTGCGCGCATCGACGACGTCGCGAGCGGTTTGCACGAAGGACAGCGCAATCCAGTCAGCGCCATTGTCCATGGCGAATTGCATGTCGCGTTCGTCCTTGGGCGTCATGGCGCTCATCGGCAGCACCTTGTTCACGACATTGATGCCCTTTCGCGATTTCAGCAGGCCCGGAACGTCAACGCGGGCCTCCGTGTCGCTGATCATGGTGACCTGCAGCTTGCCGTCGTCGAATTTCAGGATCAGCCCGGGTTCCAGGATCTGCTCGAGCTCGACGTGAGGATGCACGATGTCCGTGCCGTCGCTCTGCTCGGCGCGGCGCAGTTTGACCGTGTCGCCATAGCGCAGCTCCAGACCATCGCCCATCTCGCCAACGCGCAGCTTCGGCCCCTGCATATCGGCGACGATCGCGATGGAGCGGCCCGTGTCCTGCTCGATCTTGCGGATCGCTTCGATATTGGCCTTGTGGTCGTCATGCGAGCCGTGGCTGAAGTTCAGGCGGAAGGCATCGACGCCGACATCGGCCAACAGTCGCATCGTATCGGGCGCGCGAGATGCAGGCCCAAGAGTGGCAAGAATTTTGGCAAAGCGATGTCTCATGGCCGCGCGACTAGCAAGACGCGCTCGCGCTTGCACCGGAAAACACGGCTGTTGGGGAGATTACTCGCTAGCAGCGGGAGCGCGGCAGGGTGATCTGCTGTCCAATGGAGATGGCGAAGTCGCTGCCGATTCCGTTTGGCGCGGTGACATCGTTGATTCCGACGCAGCGCGCGCGCGACAGCGAATAGACGGTATCGCCCGGCACGACGGTGTAGCGCTCCATACCAAGCTGAACATTGCCGAGACGACGCGTCTCGCTCGGCATCATCTCGACATCCGCACCGGCGACGATGATATTCTGGGAATAATCATAGTTCACGGGCGTTCCGCGGCCCAAGACAGGGGATTCCGAGGGAGCGCCAATAGGCGCGCCGAACGGCGTGGCTGTGTCTTCGACAAAGATTTGGTAGCCCGGCGTCCCGTCCATTGTGCTGGCGTCGAACACTTCCTCGGTCGCGGAGACGGCTGGACCGACAGACGTTGTCGCGACCTGCGCGGGATAGTCGGGCTGCACCACGACATAGTCCGTCGACTCCATCGGTTCGTACACGGCAACGGTGACTTCGGGCGCCGGTACGCTGGCGACCTGGGTCACCTGCGTTCCAGGATTATATTTGGACGAGAATTTGTAATTCGGGTTTTCCTGCGCCGTTGCGCAAGCACCCAGCAGGGCGGCGGAGGACAGGATCAGGGCGATGCGATAGGTCATGGGTCTCACCGAAAGGTGGGTTGGACAGGCCGACATCGTCGCGCATCAGAGTCAACATCCGGTTAATATTAATGGACGGTCAATAGGACGCGCGCTTTGCGTTGCGGTTACGGACGCGCTAAGACGCGACAATTGTAAAGTTGGGACCCTCGTCAATGAACATCCGTATCAAGCCGTTCGAATATAAGGACGGAAAGACCACCTGCATCGGGCAAGTCGCTTGGGACGAGAGCAAGGTCGACCCCAAACCGGGTATCATCATCAATCACGCTTGGGGTGGTCTTGACGACTTCGCGCAAGACAAGGCGATTCAGATGGCTGCTCTCGGCTATGTTGGCGTCTGCCTCGACAACTATGGTGACGGCCAACAGCCCGACTCCGTTGACGACAAGATGGCGCTGATGGGCCCGCTCAAGGAAGACCGCAAGCTGCTGCTCAAGCGCCTCAAGGCGGGCTATAAGGCAGCAGCCGCACTCGACATGGTGGACGAGAAAGCCATGGCTGCAATGGGCTTCTGCTTTGGCGGGCTCTGCACGCTGGACATGGCGCGCGCCGGGTTGGATTTGAAAGCGGCCGTCTCCTATCACGGGCTGCTGGACCAGCCGGAGCTACCGAAGAAAAAGATCAAGGCCGATGTGCTGGTTTGCCATGGTTGGGACGACCCGATGAGCGACCATGCCGCCGTTATGGCCGTGTCCGAAGAGCTGTCCGCGTCCGGCTGCGACTGGACGCTGATGAGCTTCGGCAATACCAAGCACGCCTTCATGGTACCCGAAGCCGATAATGACGAACTGGGCCTGAAGTATAACGAATACGCCGCGACGCAGAGTTGGGCCGCGACCATGGACCTGCTCGCCAAGCATTTCGCCATGCACGGCGTGGACGCCTAGTCATCGCTAAAGACAGTGACATCCGGGTCATCCGCACAACGGAGGAGCTCGAAGACTGGTGCGACGAGGCCGCTCAGTACGACTTCATCTGCGTCGACACGGAGTTCATGCGGGAGAAGACCTTCTTCTCCATCCTCTGCCTGATCCAGGTCGCCCATGAGGACGACGCCGTCATCATCGACCCCATGGCGGACGGCATCGATCTGGACGCCTTCTGCGACCTGCTGATGGACGACCAGATCGTGAAGGTCATGCATGCCGCCCGGCAGGACATGGAGATCTTCTTTGAGCTCTGCGACAAGGAAGTCCCCGGCCCGATCTTCGACAGCCAGATCGCGGCCATGGCTGTCGGTTATGGCGACAGCGTCGGCTATTCCAGCCTGGTCAAGGGCCGGCTCGGCATCTCGCTCGACAAGGGCGCGCGCTTTACCGACTGGTCGCGCCGTCCGCTGACCGACACCCAGCTCTCCTACGCGCTGGCCGACGTCACCCACCTGCGCGATCTCTTCCTGCCGCTCGTCGACGAGCTGGAAGAGCGCGGCCGCATGCGCTGGGTGATGGAAGAGATGGACGGGCAGATGGACCCGTCGCTCTATGCGTTTGAACCCGAGGACGCCTGGCAGCGGCTGAAGATCCGCAATCCGCGCAAGCCCTACATGGCCGTGCTGAGAGCCGCCGCCGCTTGGCGCGAACGCCAGGCCATCGACCGCGACATTCCGCGCCGCCGCGTGCTGAAGGATGACGCCATGTATGATCTGGCGGCGCAGAAACCCACAACCATCGAGGCGCTATCCAAACTGCGCGGCATTCCCAATGGGTTCGAACGGTCGCGCTCCGCCAAGACGCTGGTCGCCGACATCAAGCGTGCCATGGACGACGCTGAAGATTACGCTCCCGTGGTCGAGAAAGCCAAATCCATGCCGCCCAACCTAGGGCCGCGCATCGAAATGCTGAAGACACTGTTGCGGCTCAAGACCGAAGTCGTCGGCATCGCACCCCGGCTCGTGGCGGGCGCGCGCGACATCGACCAGCTTGCCGCCTTCGCAGACAAGGCCGACATTCCGGCGCTGAAGGGCTGGCGACGCGAAGTCTTCGGAGAGGACGCGCTGGCCATGCTGCGCGGCGAGATCGGACTGCGGTTGGACGGCGACGACGTGATCGCAGAAGAGCTTTGAGAGCAGAGCTTTGAGAGCGGGGCTTTGAGCCGAAATTTCGCCGGACCACCCGCGCCGGATGTCAGCCCGGAAGAACAGGCCCGCCGCCGCGCGCTGACGACCGCGCCGCCGGGTCCGCTCCCCGTTCTCTATCTGGACGACGACCTCATCTTCATCGACAAGCCGCCGGGACTGCTATCTGTCCCCGGCCGCTATGAGCCGGATTGCGTGGAGGCGCGGCTGCGCGGGCAATTCCCGGAAGCGCTGACCGTGCACCGCCTGGATCTCGCCACCAGCGGCGTCATTGTCTTTGCCCGGAACAAGGCGGCGCAGCGTCACCTCGGCCTGCAATTCGAACGCCGTCACACAGACAAGCGCTACGTCGCCGTTGTCTGGGGCCGGGTCGAGGACGAACGCGGCACAATCGACCTGCCCCTGCGCACCGACTGGGAGCAGCGTCCGCGCCAGATGGTGTGCCGTGAGAACGGCCGCTCCGCCGTCACCGAATGGGAGGTCATCGAGCGTTTGCCTAATCGCACGCGACTACAACTCACCCCCCTCACCGGCCGCGCCCATCAGCTCCGTGTCCACTGCCGCGAGCTGGGACATCCGATCCTGGGTGACCAGCTCTATGCGGATGGTGACGCTCTGGCCGCGAGCGAGCGCCTGCTGCTCCACGCGGAGTGGCTGGAGCTCCACAAGCCGAGCGGCGGAGAGCGGATTAGGGTGAGTGCGGATGTGCCGTTCTAGCTCTCACACATAGTCCTTCGCCGGGACCGTCTTCAGCCCCGCGATGAACGCGTCCGCCTGTTCCAATAGCGCGTCCCGCGTCTCCGGCTCCATCTTGTCGAGGTTGCGGTACACCATGTTGAGGCGGTTGTTGCCGCGGAGCTTGTCCTCATTGCGCGCGAAGAAATGCCAGTAGAGCGAATTGAACGGGCAGGCATCATCGCCCACGCGCTCCTTGACCTTGTAGCGGCACGACCCGCAATAGTTGCTCATCCGGTTGATATAGGCCCCAGAGCTCGCATAGGGCTTGGAGCCGAGCAGGCCGCCGTCGCCATACTGGCTCATACCCACCACGTTCGGTAGCTCGACCCATTCGAACGCATCCAGATAGACCGCCAGATACCATTCGTGGACGGCGTGCGGGTCCGCGCCGATAAGCAGGGCGAAATTGCCCGTCACCATCAGGCGCTGGATGTGGTGGGCATAGGCGTGGTCGAGCGTCTGTCCGATCGTGCTCTTCAGGCACTGCATGTCGGTGTCGCCGGTCCAGTAGAACTCCGGCAGGTCGAGCGTGTTGCCGAAGACATTCTCGTCCTCATAGCCCGGCATTTTTAGCCAATAGATGCCTCGGATATATTCGCGCCAACCGATGATTTGGCGGATAAACCCTTCCGTCGCATTGATGGGCGCATCGCCGGCGGTGTAGCGCGCCTCCACCGCCTCGCAGACCTTCCGCGCGGTCAGCAATCCGGCGTTCAGATAGGGGCTGATCAGCGCGTGGAACATGAAGTCCTGGCCCACCACCATGGCGTCCTGATAGTCGCCGTAGAATTTTAGCCGTTCATCCAGAAAGTTGTCCAACGCAGCCAGCGCGTCCGCACGGTTGACGCCCCAGAAGAACTGTTCGGCATTGCCGATGCGGTTTGGAAACTCGCGGCGCACCATCTCCATGACCGCGCGGGTGATACCGTCGGGCTGGAAGCGCGCATTGTCGGGGTAATCCATGCCGGATTTCGGTGGCTTGCGGTTCTCCTTGTCGAAATTCCACTGCCCGCCGACGGGCTTCTCCTTTTCGTCCATCAGCAGGCCCGTCTTGCGCCGCATCTCTCGGTAGAAATATTCCATGCGGAGCTGCTTGCGGCCCTCCGCCCAGTCGGCAAACTCTTCCGGTGTGGAGATGAAGCGGTCATCGGGCGAGATGGTCACGGGCAGGCCGAATTTCTGCGACCAGCCCCGGACCGTCTCCAGCACGCGGTAATTTCCCGGGAGCGTCAGCGCGATTTCCGAAATATCATGCCGCCCCAGCGCGCGCTCCAGCTCTCCCGTGAAGCTCTGTGTGTTTTCGGAATTGTCGAGATCGACATAGTCAACCTGCCAGCCGTCCTCCCGCAGCTCCTGGGCGAAATGGCGCATGGCGGAGAAGAGGAAGATCAGCTTGGTGCGGTGGTGCGGCACGGTCTCCGCCTCGTGCCGGACTTCGACCATTAGCACCCGCGCGTTCGCCCTATCCGCATATTGCAGCGATGCCAGCCCGTGCGAGAGCTGGTCAGCGAAAATGGGGAGAAGCGTGCTCATGAGAGCTTTACGCGCAGCCCCGCGCAACTGTTTCCCCACGCGCGCCGTAATGAGACCGTGAGTAAGGGAAACAAGAGCTACCTGCCGTCCAAGGACTGCGCCACCTGCGGCCTGCCGTTTTCCTGGCGCAAGAAGTGGGAGCGGAACTGGGACGAGGTCCGCTATTGTTCCGAGCGCTGTCGCCGCAACAAGAAGAAAGTGAGCTGATGCTGGACAGTTTCAAGGACGACATCCGCGCCGTGGTCGTGGGCTCCACGGGCGGAATTGGTGCAGCGCTGGTGGAGCAGCTCGCCGCGAGCGACCGAGTCGCAACAGTACACGCACTGTCTCGGCGCGGCGCGAGCCACCCCTCGCCCAAGGTCCGCAACCTCACCTTCGACTTCACCGATGAGGCAAGCGTCGAAGCCGCCGCCGAAGCCTTGCGCGAGGTCGGGCGGTTCGATCTGATCATCGTGGCGACAGGACTGTTGCAAGGCGAAGGCATCGCGCCGGAGAAGACCATGCGCAATCTCACGCTAGAGCAGATGCGCCATAGCTTCGAGATCAACACCTTTGGCCCAACCATCACGGCCAAGCATTTCGTCCCGCTGCTCGACCGCGACAGCAAAGCGGTGTTTGCGGCGCTGTCAGCGCGCGTAGGTTCGATTTCGGACAATCGCATGGGCGGCTGGTATAGCTACCGCGCGTCCAAGGCAGCGCTGAACATGATGCTCAAATGCTTCGCCATCGAGATTGGGCGGCGCTTCAAGCAGCAAGTCGTCATCGGGCTGCATCCGGGCACGGTCGACACGGGACTATCCAAGCCGTTCCAGGGCAATGTGCCGGATGGTAAGCTGTTCACGCCGGAGTTCTCGGCGGAGCGATTGCTCGCTGTATGCGACCAAGTAGGAGCGGAGGATACGGGTTCGCTCTTTGCCTGGGATGGGCAGCGGGTGGAGTTCTAGAAGACAGCTACGTCCCGGCTCTCGGCTCCATTCGAGATAGTCCTACTCAAACAGATCCATGTTTTCGCGAAGCTGCTTGCTCGCAAAGGCCTTCGTCAC
>CALDUL010000011.1 GCA_937923575.1 uncultured Algimonas sp. | reverse complement strand
GTTCGGGAGGACCAAAGCCTCTCAATTCGAGAGTGCCCGACGACGAAGGACTACTGCCACATGGCTCGTATTGCAGGGGTTAACATCCCCACCAACAAGCGGGTGCGTATCGCACTGCGCTACATCCACGGCATCGGCCCGGCGAAAGCCGACGAGATCTGCGACGTCGTGGGCATCAAATCCGATCGTCGCGTTCAGGACCTGACCGACGCCGAAATCCTGCGCATCCGCGAAACCATCGACTCGGACCACCAGGTCGAAGGTGATCTGCGCCGTGAAGTCAGCCAGAACATCAAGCGTTTGATGGACATGGGTAACTATCGTGGCCTGCGCCACCGTCGTGGTCTGCCCGTTCGCGGCCAGCGCACACACACCAATGCGCGGACCCGCAAAGGCCCCGCCAAAGCCATCGCCGGCAAGAAGAAGTAGGGAGGGCTAGATCATGGCAAAAGAACCAGGTCGCGTCCGCCGCGCGGATCGCAAGAACATCACTTCGGGTGTGGCGCACGTCAACTCGACGTTCAACAACACCATCATCACCATCACCGACGCGCAAGGAAATGCTGTTTCCTGGAGTTCTGCGGGTTCGATGGGTTTCAAGGGTTCGCGCAAGTCGACACCCTATGCAGCCCAGGTCGCTGCCGAAGACGCCGCCAACAAGGCAGCCGAGCACGGCATGAACACGCTGGAAGTCAATGTGAACGGACCGGGCTCGGGCCGCGAGAGCGCCGTGCGCGCTCTGCAGGCTGCGGGCTTCACCATCACGACCATTCGTGACGTGACCCCGATCCCGCACAATGGCTGCCGCGCGCCTAAGCGCCGCCGCGTCTAAGAGCTAGAACCGGGCCGGGGGAGACGTTTTCCGGCCTGCCTACACCCTGTCCCGCATAAGCCGGGCGCAGGGTTTCCCCATATTCTAGAGAGATCCTCATGATCGAGAAGAACTGGCAAGAACTTATCCGGCCGATCAACCCGGAAATCGAACCGTCCAAAGCGCCCGAGCGCAAGGCGACCATCACGGCTGAGCCGCTGGAGCGTGGCTTCGGCATGACGCTCGGCAATGCGCTGCGCCGCGTGCTGCTGTCCTCCCTGCAGGGTTCGGCTGTGTCGGCTGTGCAGATCGACGGCATCGTTCACGAGTTCACATCCATCCCCGGCGTCCGCGAAGACGTCACCAATATCGTGCTGAACCTGAAGGGCCTGACGGTCCGTCTGCACACGGATGGCCCCAAGAAGGTCCTGCTGCGCAAGACCGGTTCGGGTCCCGTGACCGGCCACGATATCGAAGAAACCGCTGATGTCGAAATCCTCAACAAGGATCACATCATCTGCACCGCAGACGAAGGCGCCGACATTCGCATGGAACTGACCGTCACAGCCGGCAAGGGCTATGTCGCGGCCGCTGACTCGCGTCCCGAAGACGCCCCGATCGGCCTGATTTCGATCGATGCGCTCTACTCGCCGGTCAAGCGGGTCGCATACCGCGTGGAAGACACGCGCGAAGGCCAAGTGCTGGACTATGATAAACTGCTGATCGACATCGAAACCAACGGTGCTGTTAGCCCCGAGGACGCGATCGCGGTTGCCGCGCGTATCCTGCAGGATCAGTTCCAGGTGTTCGTGAACTTCGACGATCCGGAAGACACGGTCCGCGGCGAAGACAAGCCAGAGCTCGACTTCAACCCGGCGCTGCTGCGCAAGGTCGATGAGCTGGAACTGTCGGTCCGTTCGGCCAACTGCCTGAAGAACGACAACATCGTCTACATTGGCGATCTGATCCAGAAGTCCGAGGCAGAAATGCTGCGTACGCCGAACTTCGGTCGCAAGTCGCTCAACGAGATCAAGGAAGTCCTCGCCGCCATGGGTCTGCACCTGGGCATGGACGCGCCGAACTGGCCGCCGGAAAATATCGAAGAACTCGCCAAGAAATACGACGACCATATCTAGGTCTGGCGCTCGCCAACCCCGATATAGTCGCACGTTTTAAAGCTCCCATGAGAGCTTGAATTGAAGGAATAGTCAGATGCGCCACCGCATTGCACACCGCAAACTCAACCGTACCGCCTCGCACCGCAAGGCGATGTTCGCCAACATGTCGTCGAGCCTCGTCGAGCACGAGCAGATCGTCACGACACTGCCCAAAGCCAAGGAACTCCGCCCCTTCGTGGAGAAGCTGGTCACACTCGCCAAGAAGGGCGACCTGAACTCCCGCCGCATCGCGATCGCTCGCATGCGCAACAAGGAGCAGGCCAAGAAGCTTTTCGACGTCATCGGCCCACGCTACGCCGACCGTTCCGGCGGCTACATCCGCATCATGAAGGCCGGCTACCGCTACGGCGACAACGCCCCCATGGCCGTCATCGAATTCGTCGACCGTGACGAGAGCGCCAAAGGCAAGGTCGATCGTGAAAGAGAAGAGGCGTAGGTCTCTTGCTTGCACTGAACAGAGAAAGCCGCGGGGCTCTCCTCCGCGGCTTTTTTCTTGCCTGCGCCGCACTCGCGGCGTGCTCATCGGAGCCATCGGTCAATCTCGACGATCCTGAGCTGATCGGCATACGTTGGAATATGAGCCAGCAAGAGGTGCTCGACCGACTGGGAACACCCACGCGTGTGAAAACCGATCTCGGCGTCGAGACGGGGTATGGCTATGGCAACCGCTATGTTGGATTCGCACTCGACCTCGAACGTGTTGCAACTGTCTCGGAAATCATCACGACACGACCCGGCGACTGTTTCGCTGGCGGCCTATGCATTGGCGACACGCTAGATGCGGTGCGCGCTGCGCTCGGCCCGGCGGAGCTGACGCCCTCGTCTGACGGCAGGCCTGCCCGTCTCTTATATCCTGCACCCGCACACGAGACATGCTGGCTCTGGATCATGACAGATGACGACGCGACTATTAGCGAGCTGCGCATGGCCTGCCAGCCCTGACGGTTTCGCATGCGCCCTACTTGATCCTCGCCCGGATCAGCACGGACACCTCATTGTCAGGATAGCTCCCGCTCGGTCGTGCGGTTCCGTTCAGCCGCACGCAGACGTGGCGGATAGTCGTATCGACCAGACCGCTCGGCGTGTCGCCGCAGTCTCCGAAGTCCGCGGGCGGTGTGGCCGAGGTTGAGTAGCCTATGTCCGCGGCCGAGACGGATAGCCCACTGTCGCTCCCGATGATGACCGCGACGGGGTCCGTACCCGGCGTAGCAGAGCCATTGGCGTCATCGTTCACGAAGCTCACTTCCGCTGGGAGCGTGTCGAACATGAAGAGTGGATTGCCGTTTGTCGGCCCCGTGCCGACGTTCTGCAGGGTGATCGTATAGAGCACGTCGTCACCCGGTAGGTTGTATTCGGTCGCGCTGTCGGGATGGGTGATCACAGTCTTGGCGGTGGAGAAGCTCTCCTCCTGCGTGCCGCGGTCCGCGATCAGCGTGAAAACCTGTTCCTGGGTGTGGGTGCGGGACATGTCGCGCGCGACCGTCTCTTCCTCGATCGCGAGCTGGATCAGTCCATTGGGCAGGGGTTCGTTGCCATAGAGCACGGCCCAGCCGCCATCGCCGCCATCTTCTGCCGCCTGCTGCGCCACGCCGACGTCTGCGTCTCCGGAAAAGCTGTATGTATAGGGCGGATTGTTCGCCGTGCCCGCCACCGAGTCAGCGCCCAAGCTCGCCGCATAGCTGGCTCCATTCGCCGTGCCGGTTCCTGCTTCGACAACGATGTAGGACAGCGTCTCCGTATTGCGCGTCCCGTTGATCTGGCCGATATGCTTGCCGATCCAGATCGCACTGCCCGTCGGCGGCGCACCGCGATTGCTGCCATTGTTGGTCCAGAAGACGCTGGCGCGCGTGTCATTGAACGACATGACGCTGCCCAAGACGACGGGCGTGGCGAAGCTGGTGCCCATGAGTGTGTCGATGCGGACCTGCGCGGCATTGCCCCATCCCACGGCGCGGCCATTGACCCCGGACGACGAGACCGTGCCCGCCTCGAAGGCCCGGCCATCGGCAAGGGTATGCGCACCGGTTTCCGCCACGACGCAGTGCACGTCCGATGCGGTCACGCTGTTTGACGTCTCGAATTGCTGGACGCGAAGCTCGAAGCCGGTAGGTCCGACATTGCGAAGGCGGACCGTCGCGGGCGGATCGCTGATACTGGGCAGATTATAGGTGCAGCTCACGACCGGCGTGGTCAGCGCATTGGCGATCGGCACGTTGACCCAGCTCGCGCCGACATTGGGCACGACACGCATCTCCAGCGTGTCGGACAGCAGAACCGGGGGGTCCTGCGCGACAGCCGGTCCGCCCAGTGCCGCGCTGATAAGCAGTACTGTCATCGCGCAACGTAACATTGCGACAGTTTCGCCTATCGCGCATTAACGCAGCCATAACGCAGGAGCCATCTCGCTCGCGATATTGCCAACCCAAAGCCCCGCGCCTAAGCGCCGCCCCATGATCGATCCCGAGAACATAAACCTCAAAGACCTCGACCCGGCCTTTGCCAAATCCAAGGCCTGGCCGATCGAGGAGGCCAAGGGGATCGTGAAGCGGCTGTTTATAGAGCAGCGCCGCGGGATAAAGCGCGATGGCCCTGTTGTTTTCGAGACCGGCTACGGCCCGTCCGGCCTGCCACATATCGGCACATTCGGCGAAGTCGTGCGCACGACCATGGTGCGCCATGCGTTCGAGGCCATGACGGGCGGGCAAATTCGGACGACGATCCTCTGCGTGTCCGATGACATGGACGGCATGCGCAAAGTGCCGGGGACCGTGCCCAACCCAGGCGCGCTCGCGGATCATCTGCAACGCCCGCTGACCGACGTGCCGGACCCATTCGGCACACACGACAGCTTTGGCGCGAACATGAACGCCCGCCTGCGCGAGTTTCTCGACAGCTTCGGCTTTGACTATGAGTTTCGCAGCGCGACGGAGCTCTACCGCACGGGCGCTTACGACGCCTACCTGCGCCGCGCGGCTGAGAAATACGATGAGATCATGGCCGTCATGCTGCCGACGCTGGGCGAGGAACGGCGCGCGACCTACTCGCCTTTTCTGCCGATCAGCCCGAGCACGGGCCGCGTTCTCTACGTGCCGATGAAGGCCGTCGATGCGGAAGCGGGCACCATCACTTTCGACGATGAGGACGGCACCGAAGTCACGCTGCCTGTCACTGGCGGCCATGTGAAGCTGCAGTGGAAGCCGGATTTCGGCATGCGCTGGGCCGCACTCGGCGTGGATTTCGAAATGTTCGGCAAGGACCATCAGGACAACGCGCCGCTCTATTCGAAAATCTGCAAGATCCTAGGTGGCGAGCCGCCGGTCCAATATGTCTATGAGCTCTTTCTGGACCAGAAGGGCGAGAAGATTTCCAAGACCAAAGGCAACGGTATCTCGGTCGAGGACTGGCTGAAATACGCGCCGCAGGAGAGCCTGTCGCTGTTCCAATTCCTGCGCCCGCGCGTGGCCAAGAAGCTCTATTTCGACGTCATCCCGAAAATGGTCGACGAATATTTTCAGCACCTCGCGGCCTATGCCGATCAGGACGAGAAGCAGCGGCTGAACAATCCCGTCTGGCACATCCATTCCGGCACGCCGCCGAGCTATGTACCGCCGCTGTCCTATGCGCTGCTGCTGAACCTCGTCAGCGCCGCCAATGCGTCCGACAAGGAGACGCTCTGGGGCTTCATCCAGCGCTATGCGCCCGATGCCTCGCCGGACGCCAACCCGGCGCTGGACGCGCTCTGCGGCTATGCCGTGCGCTATTATCAGGACTTCGTCGCGCCGACGAAAGAGTACCGCGCGCCAAGCGAGCAGGAACGCGTCGCGCTCACTGACCTCGCCGCGCGGCTGCGCGACACGGCGGAAACCGACGGCGAAGCGCTGCAGACGCTCGTTTTCTCCGTCGGCAAGGACCACGCGTTTGAAAACCTGCGCGACTGGTTCAAGGCCATTTATGAGGTCGTAATGGGCCAGAGCCAAGGCCCGCGCTTCGGCTCGTTCGTAGCGATTTACGGCAGCGACGAGACGGCAAACTTGATCGAGCAGCGGCTGGCGGGATAAAATCCGCTTCACCTGAACGTTAGGGGCTGTTCATGCGTTATAAGCTATATGGCTCGCATGAAAAAACTCATTCTCGCTCTCATGGCAGGGCTGCTGGCGGCAACGCCCGCGCTGGCGTCCGTATCCGAAGCGCGC
>CALDUL010000010.1 GCA_937923575.1 uncultured Algimonas sp. | reverse complement strand
CCTTCGGAACACTCCGCACCCCTTCCCCGTATGTCTTCCAACGACAGCTTTGGAGACACATCATGCTCAGAGACATTATCGGCCTTGCCGCGAAGACGGACCTTTCCCGACTGGACGGCGGCGACGTGGCGCGGTTTGCGTCGATACTGAAGGACAGCGCGGCATTCGATGCGCGGTCGCTGGGCCGGCGCGGGCGTCGGCTGGCGCAGCGGGGCGGGAGCTACGCTATGGCGAACCCGCGCAATGCCGGGTTGGGTCTGGGCGGTGTCCTCGCGCTGGGGCTGGCGGGCTATGCGGCCTACCGGATGGTCAGCGCACCGAAGGCGCCGCTGGTGGATGGTGAGGAGCAGACCGAGCGTCCGTCCGTCACGGATTGCGTCGAGCCGGTTTCCTGAGCGCCTGAGCGACAGCGCATCGAAGCGGCTCACGCAGCCGAGCGATGCCTGCGTTCCCAGAGCGAGGCGAGAAGATCGATGACATAGGTCTCGCGGCTGTCGAGTTTGCGGTCGCAGACGGCGACGGCCCATAGTCTCTTCAGCAGCGCATCGTGGTCGGGGTGATCCTGCAGGCGCAGATATTGTAGGCCGACCCAGGCCTTCCTGCCGGGTCCGCGCATGATCCGGTCGACCGTTTTGCAGCGCGCGATGAAGTCCGGTTCTTGCATCAGCGCGATCGGATGACGTTCGCCGAAACAGTCACGCATGGCCTGTTCGCATTCCTCGACTTCGACGCGGACAATCTGGCGGTCGGCCACCATGACCGAGACGAGAAGGTTTAGAAACGCCTCACGGGCGTCGGATTGTTTGATTGGATAGACCATGGTCGGGACTCCCTGCTATGTTGGGAGCATCCGGCCTGGATGGTTAACAAACCGCTAATATCCACAGGCGGTAAGCAGCCCGTTCATCTTCCATACACAGCGCCAGACACGGGTTTTCAAACCGTGCGCGGACGCGCGCCGCACGTCAGCAGCGCTAGAAGGTCGGCATCACGCCGGTCGCGATCCACGGGATGAAGAAAGCGAGCGCCACGGAAACGGCGAGGCCGAAGAGCAGGCGTCCGGCATCCTTGGTGACGTCTGAGAGCGCTTCGGCGCGGTCCCGCAGGCCGACGATATAGGACACCGCCAGTTCGCGACCCGCGATCAGGCCGAGGAAGACCCAAGTCGTGCTCATCGGGATGTTCGACATCTCCTTGAAGATGAACAGGATGATCCCGAACAGCACATTGACCAGCGCGCCGACGCGCGGGTCTTCGGTATTGGTCTTGTTGTTGACGATCTCCTGGATGTGTCCGCCGCGGCGATAGAGCGTATAGGCCAGCAAGGCGACAGTCAGCGCGCCGCCGAGCACCACAGTGGAGCCAGCGATGACTGTGCTGATACCGCCGTCCGCACCGACAACCGTGTCGCGCGGCAGGAAGACGAAGATATTGGCGAGGTCCTGCATCAGCCACTGCGTCCAGAGAAACGCCGTGGTCGCCCACTGAACCGTGTACCAGAAGGTGCTCGGGGCCTCTGCCTTGGTGTTCTCCACCCAGCGTTCATAGGTGCGTGCGATGACGGCGTAGATCACGATGCCGACCATGAAGGCGACGGCATAGCCGAGCGCCGATTTC
Organism: uncultured Algimonas sp.; assembly: GCA_937923575.1. Classification (GTDB taxonomy): domain Bacteria; phylum Pseudomonadota; class Alphaproteobacteria; order Caulobacterales; family Maricaulaceae; genus Litorimonas. The sequence goes on along the minus strand of CALDUL010000010.1, from coordinate 9,145 downwards.
AGCAGCATCTTGGACAGCACGCCTTCGGTCGCCTTGCCGCCCGTGAGCGCGAACATGGTCAATACGAGGAATGTGGTGGAGACCGGAATGGTCAAGCGGGTCAGCAGGATCAACACCAGCGGCGGCAATATGTGATACCAGCGGATGCCACCCTCTGGGAAGGGGATCGTCTCCAGTCGGCCAAATGCCACGTCCGAGCCCTGCGTTGCCCAGCCGTAAGCCAGCACGGCGACGAGGATGCCCGCGATGAACAGCCAGAGCATCCACCACGGCTTGCGCTCATTGGAGCGGATGAACGTGCCCAGCGTCTGGATCGCGTCGTTCGCGATGACCGAATAGGACGCCAGCGCAAAGCCGATGATCCCGAAAATCTCGATACCATTCATGGGGAGTGCCTCACGCGCACGGGCGACATGCCCTTAATAGGGGTAAACACGAGCGGCTCGGATTTGCCAAGCCACAAAGGACAGCCATCAGCTGCGCGGGCGGCTGCCTGTGGATAAGAGTTGGGGCGGCGAAAGAGATTATAGGAAGGCCAAAGGTTAGCCCGACTGATTGTGCTCGACCGCTACCACGATCCTCCCGGCGCAAAAGCCAGGAGGATCCAGCCGTCAGTCCGGTTCTATCTGGGCGGCATCCGTGCGCCCGCATCCGTCCGGATCGCTTCGGCGTTGATATAGGCGTGCTCCACCATGAACTGCACGACCTGCGCATATTCATTCGGCTGGCCGAAGCGGTTCGGGAATTGGACGTGCGCACGCAGCGCTTCTTTCACCTCAGGCTTCATCTGCTCATAGATCGGCGTCTCGTAGAATCCCGGCAGGATGGTGTTCACGCGGATGCCTTCGCGGGCGAGGTCGCGCGCCATGGGGAGCGCCATGGCCAGAATACCGCCCTTGGAGGATGAATAGGCGACCTGCCCGATCTGGCCGTCTTGTGCGGCAACGGAGGCCGTATTGACGATGATCCCGCGCTCTCCGTCCGGGTCGGTCGGGTCGAAGCTCATCATGCCGGCCGCGGATTTGGACGCGCAGAGAAAGCTGCCGATCAGGTTGATGTTGATGATACGGATGTATTTCTCGACATCATGCGGCACGATTTCGCCCGTGTCGCGGCGTCGCGCGACCGTTTTGATACCGCCGCCGATCCCGGCGCAGTTCACCATGATGCGTTCCTGGCCAATCTGCTCCCGCACTGCGGCAAAACCCGCATCGACGGAGGCGTTGTCCGAGACATCGACACGCGCGAACACGCCGCCGATGTCTTTCGCGACGGACTGCCCGCGCTCTTCGTTCATGTCGAAAATGCCGACGCGCACGCCGTGTTCCGCCAGCATCCGGGCTGTGCCTTCGCCGAGGCCGGACGCGCCGCCCGTGACAATGGCGGAGAGGGAGGAGTCGAGTTTCATGGCAGCGCTTTCGAAAGATCTGTTCGTGTGTTTCGGTTCGAGCCGACGCCCTAACGGCGCAACCGCCGACGCGCAAACCGCGTAACATCTCTAACAGGAGAGCGATGCGCATGGACTATATTCTCGAAAACATCGTCGCCATTGGCGCGGCGACCGTGGCGGCGTTTGCGTTCGGCGGGCTCTACTATCTCGTGCTGCGAAAGCCCTATCTCGCGGCGGCCGGGCCCAATGCGTCGGCGGCGGAGCGCAGGCCGGGCGTGATCCACTACGCATCCGTGTTGATCGCGGAGTTCTGGATGGCCGCGATACTGGCAGGCGCGGTGATCCTAGCCCCGGCGGAAGCGGGCGCGTGGACCATGGCGATCGGCAGCGCGGTGGTGATCTGGTGCGGGTTTGTGCTGCCCGCACTCTTCGTCAGTTACCGCTTGCTCGGCCTGCGCAAGCGGCTGGTTGTGATCGACGCCGGGCACTGGCTGGGCGCGATGGTGATCATGGCGGTTGTGGTGCGCGCGGTGGGCGTGACGGCGCCCGGCTAAACGGGCGTGTCGTAGTCATCCGGCGGCAGATCGAACTCGGCCAGCGCACTGTCCGTCTGGCTCGCATCACCCACGGGAATGACCGAGAACTCCGCATTGGATTCCAGGATCAGCGCATAGACCTGGTTAAGCCGTGTGAGACCGGCCTGGCGGATGGCGGCGTCGATCTCTTTTTTCGACACGCGCTCGCTCTCTTTAACGTCGTCGAGCAGCTGCCCCTTGAAGACCAGAACGCTCGCGTTTTCCTGCACCGCATTTTCCAACGCACGGCTGCGTTCCACGAGATGCGTCACGACCCATTGCAGCGACAGCAGCAGCACGATGACCAGCAGCGCCACCGCGATGGTGACTTCGGAAAAAGCGATGGAGCTGGCCGTGAGCGCGCCGATGGCGACCGTCACGATCCAGTCGAAATTGTTCAACTTCGACGTCGAGCGCTTGCCAAAGATGCGGATCAGCGCGATGAGCACGGGGAACATGATCAGCGCCGTCACAGCTGGGCCATAAAGCGAGCTCCAGTCCGTGAAGAACGGCGCGCCCCAATCCACCGGATCGCTCACTTACGGACTCTGATAGGACGAGACGTCCACATCCAGCGTGTCCGGCGTGGGACGGCTGTCAAACACGATCTCGACCCGCGCCGTCTCGCCCTCGCCCAGCAGCGGCAGGGTGAGCGACATCTCTTCCGGCTCGCCCGATGTTTTCAGCACGGCGTCGACCACGACAGCGGTCACGGCCTCCGTGCTGTCGTTGATGATCGAGACGGGCAAAACATAGCGACCGCCCTGTTCGCGCAGGGCTGCGAAATCCGACTTGATGTCGAATTGCGCGGGGCGGTTGTCGGTCGCGATCAGGAAAATCAGATAACTGACAATGGACAGCAGCGCGCCCAGCGACAGAAAGCGGGCCAGCCAGACGAGTGCGGTCGGCGCGGGATCTTCCTTGCCCTTGGCCCGGCCGGTCTCGGTTTCGATCACATCTGTGTCTTCGCTCATGGTGTCACTCACAAAATCAACCGTCCTGCCGTGCCGCCCAGCGTGGTCGCATAGCCGACGATGATAACCCAGAGCAGCGCCATTTGCGGCGGCGTGTCAAAGCTCAGATAGCCAAAGGCCCAGAGCAGCAGGGCGGCAACGACCAGGCTGACGAGGTAGCAGAACAGCGTCGAGAGCCACTGGTCGGCCAGTACGCCCTTGGCCTGCTCCTGCTTCTGGTGGAAACGCGCGGTAAACTCGATGCCGTATGAGAGGGTCAGCGAGAAGACGAGAATGGCGAGGCCGTGGGTCGGCTGCATCTCCGACAGTAGTACTTTGGGCTCGATCGTCGGCACAATATTGAAGGCGAATAGTGTGCCGCCGAGAACGGTCGCGGTAACCTTCTGCATGTCCTCATTGAGCAGCGCCTGGGCAACCGACTCCTTTTCGCCGCCACTGCTGCGGCTACCCAGCTGGTTGATGGCGAGCGCTGCGCCGAAGCTCGTCGGGACGCTCATCAGTGCCAGCAGGCAGATGAGAATGCCGAAGGGCGTGTCCAGCGTCACCCGCGCAGTGATAAGCAATGTGATGAAACTCGCGACCAGGCCGAGCCCGAAACACATCATCGCGTCCCATTGTACATGGGTGCGGCCCTTGCCTTTTTTATAGCCCGAATAGGACACATAACCCATGTTGATGAGCAGCGCGGCGAGCATGATCGCGATGAGGACGCCCTCCTCGATATTGCGGGCGCGCTCCCACATCTCCTGGGTGTAGAGCAGCGGCAGAGCGACGAAGAGCGCGCCCGCGAAGCCGCGCAGCAGCTCGCGCAGCTCGTGGCGGTAAAAGGAAGCGACCTCCTCCTCGATCTCCACAGGACGGGTGAGCGGGGACACCGCGATCACGCGGGGCATTCGGAAGTAAGGCTGGATCGGACCATGTGGACCCAGCGCGCCTAATGCCCATAAGGTTGCATTCCCGCCCCAAAATACCGTCCGGCACTTGACTGGGAGCAGGCTTTTGCCCGCGCTACTCCGCCGCCAGACCCTGCCCTGACACCGCATCCGCCACACCCGACAGCGCGGCCGCGAAGACCGGGGCGGAGAAAGTCTCCAGATCGCCGATCGCCTCGCCAATTCCGATGAAGTGGATGGGCAGCTTGTACTTTTCTGACAATGCGACCAGCACGCCGCCCTTGGCCGTACCGTCCAGCTTGGTCATGATCAGCCCGGAGACTTTCGCGGTGCTCGAGAACGCCTCGACCTGGCCGAGCGCATTCTGGCCGACGGTCGCATCGAGCACGAGCACAGAGTGGTGCGGCGCGGAACTGTCATAGCGTTCGATAATCCGGATGATCTTGGCGAGTTCGTCCATCAGCTCCGTGCGGTTCTGCAGCCGGCCCGCCGTGTCGATCATCAGAATGTCGTAGTCCTCCTCGGTCGCGCGTTTCATCGCATCGAACACGAGGCTGGCCGCGTCCGCGCCCGGTTTGCCGCTCATCACTGGCGCACCCGCCCGCTCGCCCCAGACGGTGAGTTGTTCGACGGCGGCGGCGCGGAAGGTGTCGGCGGCGCAAATCAGCACGCGCTTGCCCTGGTCCCCGAACCGCTTGGCGATCTTGCCCAAAGTCGTGGTCTTGCCCGAGCCGTTGACGCCGACAAACAGAATGACTTGAGGCCGCGCCAGACCCAGCACGAAAGGCGTTTCCAGCGGTGTGAGAATGTCGGAAATTGTCTCGGCCAGCGCGACCTTCACTTCGAGGTCCGTCACCGTCTTGTCGAACTTGTCCTCGGCCAGCTTGGCGGCGACCTGCCCGGCCACGTCCGAGCCCATGTCGGACATGATGAGGATATCTTCCAGATCTTCCAGCGCTTCCGCGTCCAGCGTGCGTTGGTTGAAACCCGACGCCAGATTGTCCGACATGCGCGAGGTCGATTTGCGCAGGCCCCGGGAGATGCGGTCGAGGAAATTGCCTTCCGCCAGCGTGTCGGTCTCGGCAGGCTTTTCCGGCGGCAGTCCGGCGGCGGCGCGCTTGGCGGCGCGTTCCTCGGCCAGCCGCGCGCGCTCTTCCGCTTCCGCCTGCTCGCGGGCCTTGCGATCGGCTGCGCGTTTGGCGCGGCGCTCGGCCTCGGCGGCTTCGCGGGCAAGACGTTCTTCGAGAGCTCTTGCACGGGCTTCTTCGGCACGCGCTTGCGCTTCGGCTTCCTCGGCGAGACGGCGTTCCTCCGCCAGTCGCGCCTCCTCAGTAATACGCGCGGCTTCGGCCTCGGCGCGTGCTTTGGCTTCGGCTTCCGCTCGTTCCTTCAACCGGGCCGCTTCGGCCTCGGACGCTGCGCGGGCGATCTCCGCCTCGCGCTCGGCCTGAAGGCGTGCCTCTTCTGCCGCGCGCTCAGCCGCCTCCGCAGCGCGGCGCTCGGCTTCGGCCTGAGCGGCAAGCTCGCGTTCTTCCGCCAGCCGCGATTCCTCGGCGAGACGCGCTGCTTCGGCCTCTTCTTCCGCAGCTTTCGCCTCTTCAGCGCGCGCGCGTTCCTCGGCCAGTTGCTTGGCGCGTTCAACATCGCGCGCGGCCTGAATCTCCGCCTGCTTGCGCTCCTCGGCCTCGATGATGGCCAGCGCTTCGGCATCGACGGGCGCGGCGTCGGGGGCCTTGGCCTCGTCCTGCTTTCGCGCGGATGCCAGCGCGGCCGCGTTGATCGCCGCCATACGCGCGGCCATCTGCTCGTCAACACGCTGCTGCGCCGCCGCCTTCTCAGCCGCCTCGAGAGCCAGCTTCTCATCCTTGGACTTAAAGCCAAGCTTGCTCAGAAAGCCGCGTTTCTTTTTCTCAGCCATGAAGCGTCCCGATGAGGTGATCTGCCGTCGCGTCTATCACGCGCACTTTGCGAAGCGAACCCGCAGGGGGCGGGTTGTCCACCCGGATGAGGCTAAAATCGGGCAGGCGACCAGCCCCGCCTTCTTCGAACAAGGCGACACCCTCATCACCCACGCGAGACGCCAGATGCGCCGCTTTCACCCGTGCGCCTTCTTCGCGCAGCGCCTTCGCGCGCGCTTTCACGATCGCGCCGTTGACGGGCGGAATGCGCGCGGCGGGCGTGCCTTCGCGCGCCGAATAGGGAAAGACGTGCAGCCACGGAATGCCGATCTCGGCCACGATGCGCAGCGTGTTGTCGAACATGGCCTGACCTTCCGTCGGGAAGCCCGCGATGATGTCCGCGCCAAAGGTGATCTCGGGCCGCGCCTCTTGCAGTTGCGCGCAGAGTTCGACGGCTTGAGCGCGCGTGTGACGGCGCTTCATGCGCTTGAGGATCATGTCGTCGCCGGACTGCAGCGACAGGTGCAGATAGGGCGTGCAGCGCGGCTCGGTCGTCAGCAGCTCAAACAGTACGGGATCGACTTCCGCCGGATCAATAGAGGACAGTCGCAACCGTGGCAGCTCCGGCACCAGCTTCAGCACGCGGCGCACGAGATCGCCGAGCGGTGGCTTGCCCGGCAAATCCCCGCCCCAGCTCGAAAGGTCGACGCCCGTCAGCACGATCTCGTTATAGCCCTGGCGCACGAGCTGGCGGACATGGCTGACGACCTCGCCCGCCGGGACTGAGCGCGCATTGCCGCGGCCATAGGGGATGATGCAGAAAGTGCAGCGATGGTCGCAGCCGTTTTGGACCTGCAGGAAAGCGCGGGTGCGCGACTGCGCGCGGTCTGGCGAGTTCGCGCTGCCCATGAATTGCGGCGCCGTCGTCTCCACCGCCATGATGTCGTTGACGCGGATGCGCTCTGATCCTGCGCCGAAATGCTCGGGCGCAAAGGCCCCCGGCAGCAGCTTGTCGTGATTGCCCAGCACTTGGTCGACTTCGGGCATGGCCGCGAAACCCTGCGGGTCGATTTGTGCCGCGCAACCCGTGACGATGACGGTCGCGTCCGGTCGTTCGCGCCGTGCCTTGCGCACCCGGCGACGGCTCTCCGCCACCGCATCATTGGTCACCGCACAGGTGTTGATGATTACCGCATTGCTCAGCCCATCATCGCGCGCAATCGCGGCGACGGCGTCGCTCTCGGACGCATTCAGGCGGCATCCCAGGGTTATGACTTCGACATCGGTCATGGAGCGGAGCATGTGGCGAGTGGCGCAGCGTTTCGCAAGCGACGTGGGCATGATCGCGCGACCTCCTGGCGTCGCCCTCTGCGAAATAAATTCCGTGTCGGCGCATCCAAATCCCAAGCTCGCGCCGTCCTGTCGGTATAAGCTCATAAAAAAGGAGGCATCCCATGGGTGTTGAAATCGCTGTTCCCCTAGGCCTGTTCCTCATGGTCGTTCTCATTGTCTGGGCCGTGGTGGCCTATCGGTTCAAGGCCCATGCCGAGTCCATGCGTGTGCTCGACAGCATCGCGGGGCGGGGTGATCCGATCTCCCCGGAGCTGGTGCGTACACTCGGCGTACGAGGGCGGTCGCGACACGCCGATCTGCGGACCGGCGTCGTGCTGCTCGCCATCGGTGTGGCGACGGTCATCTTTGGCTTTGGTGTCGATTCACCGTCCGAGTTCATCGGCTTCGGCGCGTTTCCCGGAATGCTCGGCGTTGTCTTCATCGGGCTGTGGACGCTGGTAACGCGGCACGAAGACAGCTGATCGGCCGTCCCGCGCGATGACCACATAGAGCGCCGCGCCTTCGAGGCGTTGCTGCGCGACCACCAAGGGGCGGTGCGGGCTTTCCTGCGTCGCCTGACCGTTCCCGCGCGCGCCGACGAGCTGGCGCAGGAGGTCTTCCTCAAGGCCTGGCGGATGGATTTCGACCGCGTGGAGAGCCCGCGCAGCTTTCTCTACCGCATGGCCTACCGCCGGTTTCTCGATGACCGCAAGACGAAGGTCAGGCGTGAGAGATTGAGCGAAGGCGCGCGCGCACCAGAGACCGAGAGCCGACCCACCCACGGCGCGCGGCTCGACATCGCCCGCGCCATGGACGCGCTGCCGCCGGAGCGACGGGCCTGCGCCCTGCTCTGCCTCGCGCTGGGTCACAGCCACGCGGATGCGGCCGCTATCACGGGCCTGCCGCTCGGCACGGTCAAGAGCCATATTGCGCGCGCCCGCGCGAGCTTGCAGGACAGCCTGCGCGCCTACCGACCCGCGCAGACCCACAGGGAGACGATCGATGAGCGATGAATTGGAACACCTGCTGGCCGACTACGCCGCGCCGTTGGCCGACGACGGCTTCAGCGACGCCGTCATGGCGCAGCTGCCGCGCGCGTCTGTGCAGGGTCGTTTCGAGCTGGGTGCGCGCGCGCCGCGTTGGCCGTGGCGAGAGGCGCTGGTGGCGGCTTGTCTGGGCGGCACGGGATGGCTGGCATGGGAGCGCCTGTCCGAACGTGTCGAGCTCGTCCTGCCGCAGATGAGCGTGCCGGAGATCGCGCTCGACCCCACGGGATTGACCGGAGCGGCGCTCTGCGGATTGCTGCTCTGCGGCTGGCTCGGTCTGCAGTGGCTAGAGGGATAGCGGCGCACGGATGGATGAGCTCTCAGAGCGCTTTGCATATGTCCAAAGCCGCACCGCTTGCTAACAGGGCGAAAAAATCAGGGGACCCCATGAGCTTTGGTACACACTCTTACGTCGCGGATGCGCGCAATGCGTCCGTGCTGTTCAACGTCAATGGCACGCTCGTCCCGCGCGAGAAAGCGGTGGTCAATGTCTTCGACAGCGGCTTCATGCTGGGCGACGGCGTTTGGGAAGGCCTGCGCGTTCATGCCGGGAAAATTGCTTTTCTCGACGATCACATGTCTCGACTGTGGGAGGGGCTGGCGGCGCTGCACATCGATCCGGGTGTGAGCCGCGAAGAGCTGGTAACGCGCATTCACGAGACGCTCGCTGCCAATGACATGACGGATCACGTCCATATCCGACTGATGGTCACGCGCGGTCTGCGTTCCACGCCCTATCAGGACCCGCGTGTGATCGTGTCGCCCGCGACCATCGTCATCGCGCCGGAATTCAAACAGCCCGATCCGGCCACAGCCTCGCGCCCCTTGCGTCTGCAAAGTGTCGCCACGCGTCGCGGTCGGGCGGATGTGCAGGACCCGGGGCTGAACAGCCACTCGAAGATCAACTGCATCACTGCTTGCATCCAGGGCATAGAGGCGGGCGCGGACGAGGCCATCATGCTCGACCCGCACGGCTTTGTCGCAACCTGCAACTCGACGCATTTCTTCATCGTGCGGGACGGGGAAGTCTGGACGTC